>NZ_CP117417.1:3215000-3439207 GCF_028607105.1 Novosphingobium humi
AGATGGTCCACCTCAAGGACATCAAGGCCTCGACCAAGATCAACTACGCCTTGGGTCAGGACCCGGCCGAAGTCGGTCAGGGGATGCTCAACTGGAACAAGATCCTGCCCGCCTGTGTGGAATCGGGGGTTGAGAATTTTTATGTCGAACAGGAAGCGCCCTTCACGCGCGACCGGTTCGATTCGATGAAGATCAGCTACGATTATCTGGCAAAATTCGTGGCGTAACAGGTCCGGGGCGGCCACAGGCGGGGCAAACCCGTTGGTGGCCGCCCGACTTGACAGATTTGCCGAAGCGTGAATAAATCAGAATTTCAATTCTGGTTACTGACGGGCCAAAGAAGCCTGTCCCCTGGGAGATGACAATGCGCCGCTTGCGGATGGGAATGATCGGTGGTGGGCCGGGTGCTTTTATCGGCCCGGTGCATCGGATAGCGGCGGAAATGGACCGCGAGATCGAGCTGGTGGCCGGCGCCTTCAGCTCCAGCGCGGAAAAGTCGCGCGCGGCGGGCGAGGCCTATCGGATCGATCCCTCGCGCGCCTATGCCGACATCGCCACCATGCTGAGCGAGGAGGCCAAACGCACCGATCCGATTGATTTCGTGGCGATCACCACGCCCAACCATATGCACCTGCCCGCCGCCAAGGCCGCGCTGGAGGCAGGCTTTGCGGTGATCTGCGACAAGCCCGCGACGACCACGCTGGCGCAGGCTCATGAACTGGCCGCGATCGTGGAAAAGGCGGGCAAGCCCTTTGCGCTGACCTATACCTATTCGGGCTATCCGCTGGTGCGCGAGGCGCGCGCGCGCCTCGCGGCGGGCGCGCTGGGCGCGATCCGCAAGGTGGTGGTGGAATATCCGCAAGGGTGGCTCTCCAAGCCCGCAACCGGCAAGCAGGCCGAATGGCGCGGCGATCCGGCGCGCAGCGGCGTGGGCGGCTGCGTGGCGGACATCGGCGTTCATGCCTTCCATCTGGCCGAATTTATCACGGGCCTGCAGGTCACGGAGATCCTTGCCGATCTGGGCACGGTCGTTCCGGGCCGCCGCGTCGATGACGATTGCCAGATCCTGCTGCGTTTCGCCAATGGTGCGCGCGGCGCCTTGCTGGCCAGCCAGATTTCGGTGGGCGAACGCAATGGCCTGACCATCCGCATCTATGGCGAAAAGGCGGGGCTGCGCTGGCGCCAGGAAGATCCGAACATGCTCTGGATCTATCACGATGACGGCCGCAGCGAGTTGGTGCAGGCGGGCGATCCGGGCCTTGGGCCCGATGCCGTCCGCGCCAGCCGCACCCCCGGCGGCCACCCTGAAGGCTATCTCGAAGCCTTCGCCAATCTCTACCGCGACTTCGCGCGCCAGATCCGGGGCGAGGAAGGCTCGCTGGTCCCCGGCATCGCCGACGGCCTGCGCGGCATGGCACTGATCGAACAGTCCGTTGCGCTGTCTCAGGCAGGCGCGGGCTGGACCAAATTCACGGTTTAAGGAACCGAAACATGAAGACCATCAAAGGCCCCGGCATTTTCCTCGCGCAATTTGCGGGCGATGCCGCGCCGTTCAATTCGCTGCCCGCCATTGCCGACTATATGGCCGGGCTGGGCTATAAGGGCATCCAGATCCCGAGCTGGGATGGGCGCCTGTTCGATCTGGCCAAAGCGGCCGAGAGCCAGACCTATTGCGATGATATCAAGGGGATGCTGGCCGACAAGGGGCTGGAGATCACCGAGCTTTCGACGCATTTGCAGGGTCAGTTGGTCGCGGTTCACCCCGCCTATGACGCGCAGTTCGACGGCTTTGCCGCCGAACATGTGCGCGGCAATCCCACCGCGCGCCAGGCATGGGCGGTGGAACAGATGCACTTTGCCGCCAAGGCAAGCGCGCGTCTGGGCCTCGTCACCCATGCCTCCTTCCCCGGCGCGCTGGCATGGCCCTATGTCTATCCTTGGCCCCAACGTCCCGCAGGGCTTGTCGAGGATGCCTTTGACGAACTAGCCCGCCGCTGGAAGCCGATCCTTGATGTGTTTGATGAAAACGGCGTCGATATCGGTTTCGAACTGCATCCGGGCGAAGACCTGCACGATGGCGTGACCTTCGAGATGTTCCTTGAGCGCGTGAACAACCATCCGCGCGCCAACATCCTGTACGACCCGTCGCATTTCGTGCTGCAATGTCTGGATTATGTCCAGTTCATCGACATCTATCACGAACGCATCAAATGCTTCCATGTGAAGGATGCCGAATTCCGCCCCTCGGGCCGCAGCGGCGTCTATGGCGGCTATCAGAGCTGGGTCAACCGCCCCGGCCGCTTCCGCAGCCTTGGCGACGGTCAGGTCGATTTCAGCCAGATCTTCTCCAAGATGGCGCAGTATGACTATGCCGGCTGGGCCGTGCTGGAATGGGAATGCGCGCTCAAGCACCCCGAAGTGGGCGCTGCCGAAGGCGCCCCCTTCATCGCCAAGCACATCATCCCCGTCACCGAGCACGCCTTCGACGATTTCGCCTCGGGCGGCGAGGATCGGGAATTGAACAAGCGCCTGATGGGCCTGTAAATGGGCCGAGGCGGCATGCGGGAAGGGTTCCCTCACCTTTCATGAAGAATATTCATAACCGCATGCCGCCATCCCCTGCTAATCCTCATAAGCCATTCGGGCTAAAAGCCCGGTCACACCCACCCTTTTCGGAGTGACCGGCTTATGAAAATCCGTCAGCTTGGCCAGAACGGCCCGCAAGTTTCCGCCCTTGGCTATGGCTGCATGGGGCTGGATTTCGGCTATGCCAACACGCTCTCGCGCGCCGATGGCGTGGCCATGATCCGCGCGGCGGTCGAGCGCGGCGTGACCTTCTTCGACACCGCCGAGGTCTATGGCCCATGGACCAATGAGGAAACCGTGGGCGAGGCACTCGAACCCTTCAAGGGGCAGGTGGTGATCGCCACCAAGTTCGGCTTTGACATCGACCCGGAAACCGGCGCGATGCGCGGTGTTTCCAGCCACCCCGACCGCATCCGCGCCGTGGCCGAAGCCTCGCTGAAGCGTCTGCGTGTGGATGCGCTGGACGTGTTTTACCAGCACCGCGTCGATCCCAATGTGCCGATCGAGGATGTCGCCGGAACCGTGCGCGACCTGATGGCCGAGGGCAAAGTCCGCCATTTCGGCATGAGCGAGCCGAGCGCCGCCACGCTGCGCCGCGCCCATGCGGTCCAGCCGGTGGCCATGCTGCAAAACGAATATTCGCTCTGGACGCGGCAGGTTGAAACCAACGGCATTCTCGACGCCTGTGACGAACTGGGTATCGGCCTTGTCCCCTATTCGCCGCTGGGCAAGGGCTTCCTGACCGGCGCGATCACCAGCACGGCGGACGTGTCGCAGGGCGATTTCCGCGCCACTTTGCCGCGTTTTCAGGCCGATGCGCTGGCCGCCAATCAGGCGCTGGTCGATGGACTGAAAGTGATTGCCGCCCAGCATGGCGCCACCCCCGCCCAGATCGCGCTGGCATGGCTGCTGGCCCAGCGGCCCTTTATTGTCCCCATCCCCGGCACGACCAGGCTGCACCGGCTGGAGGAGAACCTCGGCGCGGCCGACATCACCCTGTCGGACACCGATCTGGCCCAGATCGGCCTGCTGCTGGCGGGAATCGAGGTCCATGGCGCGCGCTATACTCCGGCGGCCGAAGCGATGACGGGCCTGTGAAACACCGGGTCAGGATCATCGCGCGATGGTCTTGACCATGGCCTTTGGCGGCGCGGCACCTTATGCCTCTACGGGTTTGAACGGCAAGGGACAGGAGGCCCAACATGGCGGTTGACCGCACCGATCTGCCCGATCTGGCGGCCTTTCTGGTGGTGTCGGAGGAACGCAGCTTTACCCGCGCGGCGGCCAAGCTGGGCGTGTCGCAATCGGCCTTGAGCCACACGATGCGGCGGCTGGAGGCCAAGATGGGGGTGCGGCTGCTGACACGCACCACGCGCTCGGTGTCCCCCACCGAGGCGGGCGAGCGGCTGGTGGCGGTGATCGGCCCGGCGCTCGACCAGATCCATGCCGGGATCGGCGAGATCACCCGGATGCGTGAGCGCCCCGCAGGCAATATCCGCATCACCGCCTCCGAACATGCCGCGCGCAGCCTGCTGTGGCCTGCCCTCACCCGCATCCTGCCGCTCTATCCCGACATCCATGTCGAGGTCAGCATCAACAACGGCTTTGTCGATATCGTCGAGGAGCGTTTCGACGCGGGCATCCGCTTGGGCGAGGCAATTGCGCGCGACATGATCGCGGTGCGCATCGGACCCGCGCTGCGCATGGCCTGTGTCGGTTCGCCCGATTATTTCGCCCGCCACCCCAAACCCCAGACCCCCCAGGATCTGGCCCAGCACAATTGCATCAACCTGCGCCTGCCCAGCAGCGGCGGGCTTTATGCGTGGGAGTTTGAAAAGGACGGGCGCGTGATGAACGTCCGCGTCGAGGGGCAATTGACCTTTGGCGGATCAGGCATGCTGATGCAGGCGGCCGAGGCGGGCATGGGCCTGATCATGACCATCGACGATATGGTGCATGAAGGCGTGGCCTCGGGCCGTCTGGTGCGGGTGCTGGAGGACTGGTGCCCGCCCTTTGCCGGATACCACCTCTATTACCCCAGCCGCCGTCAGGCCTCGCCCGCCTTTGCTCTGCTGGTCGATGCCCTTCGGTATCGGGGTTGACGGCGCGCCCGTTAAAGAAAATGGCCCGAACGGTCCCTTTTGGTGGCCAGATAGCGCGCATTGTGCGGATTGGCGGGCAAGGCATGGGCCACACGCTCGATCACATTGACGCCCACCGATTTCAAGGTTTCGACCTTGGCCGGATTGTTGGTCATCAAGCGGATGCCATGCACGCCCAGCAGTTCGAGCATCCGCGCCGCCACCGGGAAATCGCGCGCCTCATTGGGCAGGCCCAGACGCTGGTTGGCGTCCACAGTGTCAAAGCCCTGATCCTGAAGCTGATAGGCGCGCAGCTTGTTGACCAGCCCAATGCCGCGCCCTTCCTGACGCAGATAGAGCAGCACGCCCCAGCCGCCCTTGTTGGCCTCATCCGCCATCGCGGCCAGCGCGGCATCAAGCTGCGGCCCGCAATCGCATTTCAAACTGCCCAGCACATCGCCCGTCAGGCATTCGGAATGGAGCCGCACCAAAGGCACCCGGTCCGCGCTCTGCCGCCCCAGCACAAGGGCGACATGTTCGCGCAGATCATCGAGCGCGCGGAAGGCGACGATCTGCGCGCTCTCGCACACCGAGACAGGCAGGCGCGCGCGCGAGGCGATGCTCAGGTGGCGGGGGTCTTTCCAGTCCTCGAGATCGGCGGCGGAAACCTCCTGCGCTTCCTCGACCCCGCTGGGATCGACGAGGAAAGCGGGCAGCACGCCCGCCAGACGCGCCAGTTCCATCGCGGCCACCGCGCTGTCATGATCGTCAATTGGCTGGGCCAGAAACGGGCCTTTGAGCGGATTGGCCAGATCGAGCGCCGGATCGGCCATCGCGCGGGCCAGCGCCAGATCGAAGCCTTCGGCCCCGCGAATCAGCACCGGGCTTTCGGGTTCTGCGGCATCGCGCTGGTTGGCCAGTTTGAGCGTGGCGGCCCGCGCCGCCGAAATCAGCATCCGGCGCGCGGACACATCGGCGCCAAAGCCCGTCTCCGCAGGCAGCAGCACCCAAGGCCCCACCCGCACCGCCCAGCCATGGCGCAGCGCATCGAGCGCACGCGCAACCCGCCGTGTCGCGCTCATTACAGATCAAACTCGGTGATCAGCGGCACGTGGTCCGAGCATTTTTCCCAATCGCGGGCATCCTCGAACACGCGATGCGCGCGGGCCTGCGCGGCCACCGATGGCGAGCCCCAGATATGGTCGAGGCGGCGGCCCTTGTCGTTAACCCGCCAGTCCTTGGCGCGATAGGACCACCAGGAATAATAACGCTGGGGCGCGGTGATCAACTGGCGGCCGATATCGACGAAATCATGCGCGGCCTGAAAACGCGCCAGCGTCTCGACCTCGATCGGCGTATGGCTGACCACCTTCAAAAGCGCCTTGTGGCTCCAGACATCGCTTTCCAGCGGCGCGATATTGAAATCGCCAAGGATGATGGTGGGGTCCTTCACCGCCCCGGCCCACTCGGTCATGCGGGCCAGAAAATCGAGCTTTTGCCCAAATTTGGGATTGATCTCGCGGTCCGGTTCATCGCCCCCCGCCGGGATATAGACATTCTCGACCACCACGCCGCAGCCATCGAGCCGCACGCCGACATGGCGCGCCTCGCCATTGGCCTGCCAATCGTGGCGCGAGATTTCGGTGAAGGGGATGCGCGATACCGTGGCCACGCCGTGATAGCCCTTCTGACCATGCACCGCCTGATAGGTATAGCCCAGATCGGCAAAGGCCTGCGCGGGAAACAGTTCGGCCACTGTCTTGATTTCCTGAAGACACAGAACGTCAGGCCCATGCTCCTTCAGATAGCGTTCGACCAGCGGCATACGCAGCCGCACCGAGTTGATGTTCCAGGTGGCGATAGAGATCATGGCGCAGGGCTTTAGAGCATCATGCCGAAGGGTGGCAATCCATTCCCGGTTTCGGCAAAAGAAAACCCTCGCTCCCCGGGGGCATGGGGAGCGAGGGTCCGTGTGTGCGTTCGTCACGCTGACATGCGGATCTCATTAGAGATGTGGGCAACAGGGGGGAAAACCCACCAACTCGTCCGCCTTGTCGAAGATCTGTATAGGCCGCCTTGCCTTGCTCTCTTATGAACGAGATCAGCAGCATTGTCGCAGATTGTCACAACAATGAAATTTAATCGTATCAGCGCCGGACATTGGGCCGAACGTCGAGATAACGGAAAAGATCATCGCCCAGTTCAACGCCATATTGATGGCCCGAAAGGATAATCGTGGTGCGCCGGTTCTGCGCGTCCACCGTCTGCCAGCCCACCAGTTCCATCCCGCCCGGCACCCCGGCCTTATGAGCAAAGCTGAGCGTCATGACGCCATATTCGGGATGCATGCGGTCGGTCACGCGGATATTGGTGACATGGGGGTCAAGGCTGGGCAGCAGCGTGCCATATTGCGCCACGTCCTTGGCCGGGTTCAGCAGCGCGCCCATCGGGCTTTTGCCAATCGGCCAGCGCTGGGTCTGCTTGACCTCCGAATCGATAATGGTCAGCGCCTTGCCGTCCGAAATGATCAGCACCGGATAGCCGCGCTGATACTGGAAACGGATCTTGCCGGGCCGCTTCAGGCTCAGCACGCCGGTCACCTGCTGGCCGGTGGCCTCCGAGCGCTGAACGAAATTGGCGCGCATCGTGTCGATCCCGCGCAGGGCCGCAACGGCCTGGGCGATCTGGGCCGAACCATTGGCCCCCACGGCATTGGCCATCGCAGGGGTCGGGGCCACAAGCGAAAGGGCCGCCGGTCCCGCAACCAGCAGCCCCATGGCCAGGCACAGCATCCTGCGACGCGGCGCCAAGTGATTCGATAAGATCTGAGCTTTGTTCATGCCCGCACTTATAGCGAGGCCGGCTTGAACCGCTCCTGAATCTTACTTGATCTTGGCTTCCTTGAATTCCACGTGCTTGCGGGCAACGGGATCATACTTGCGGAAGCTGAACTTTTCCGTGGTGTTGCGCGGGTTCTTCTTGGTCACATAGAAGAAGCCGGTGTTGGCGCTGGAAACCAGACGGATCTTGACGGTTGCGGGCTTTGCCATGACACTTTCCTAATTGTTCCAGACCCGGTCCTTGCATCGCTGAGACAGCGGCGCGCCAACCAGGACAAAATTCACATGAGCCAAGCGGCACCTTGCGCGCCGCCCAACAAGAGGGTGGCCCCATGCTTTAGCCGGGGCGCAGAGTCAAGCAAGACTTGCCTATCGGCGCTTGTAATATTTGGAGTGAACCGGCCGAAGCAGCGCCGAGGCGACATGAACCAGCACCACCAGCCCGGCCGCCCCTGCCGCGGCAAAGGCGGCATAGGTGCGGTCCAGCCCCTGAAGCAGCGCGCCCGAGCCCATCGCCCCCACCACAAAGGCCCCGATCATCCCAAAGCCCATATCGGCCAGCCGCGTGATAATCCCCACGCGGCGCAGCAAGGCTCCGGTCAGCAGGCCGACGATGGCACCGATCAGCAAAAGGGCAAGCAGGGTCATGGCGCGAATCCTTTCCGGCCTAAGGATACTACAAACCTGCGCAAACACTTATGGGTCTTTTTGACGGCCCGAAAATCGACTCGCGCGATTTTCGGGCCGGAGCGGCGCATTTATCCCATATGCCCCAGCGCATAGATCGCCACCGCGCCAGCGATAATGCGATAGATCGCAAAGGGCGTGAAGCCACGGCGGCTGATATAGGTGACAAAGCCCTTGATGACGGCCAGCGCCACCACGAAGGACACGACAAATCCCACCGCGATCTCGCTCATCCCCACCGCAGAGGTGCCCGCCGCCAGTTCATGGCGATGGCTGGCCAATTGCAGCACGGTCGCGCCCAGCATGGTGGGAATGGCAAGGAAGAAGCTGAATTCGGCCGCCGTCGAACGGTTGATGCCCATGCACAGCGCGCCCATGATCGTGGCGCCCGAACGCGACACGCCCGGCACCATGGCCAGACATTGCATCAGCCCCACGCCAAAGCATTTGGCCACCGGCAGTTGCCCGATGCCGACATAATCGCCGCCCTTGGCAAAGCGCTCGATGGCGATGATCGCCACGCCGCCCACCACCAGCGCCCATGCCACCACCATCGGGCTTTCGAGCAGGATGTCGATCTTCTTTTTGAAGATCAGCCCCAGCACCACGGCGGGCATGAAGGCCACCAAAAGGTTGATAATGAACTGGATCGCGGTCTTTTCGCCGCGAATCAGCCCCAGACCCACCGCCCAGAACGTGCGCCAATAGAGCACCACCACGGCCAGAATCGCACCCAATTGGATCACGATGTTGAACACCGACCATTGCGCATCGTCATAGCCGAACAGCTTGGCGGCAAGGATCAGGTGGCCCGTGGAGGAGACGGGCAGAAATTCCGTCAGACCTTCGACAATGCCGAGCAGGATGGCGGTGACAAGCAAGGGCATGAGATGTCCTTAAAATTCGGGGGAGAGGAGGATATTACGCTTCGCTGGCAAAAGCGCGTTCGTCAAATTGCAAACTTGCAAGGCGGGCATAAAGTCCGCCCGCCTGCGTCAATTCCTCGTGGCGGCCCAGTTCGACGATGCGCCCGCCCTCCATCACCACGATCCGGTCGGCCTGACGCACGGTGGCCAGACGGTGCGCGATGACCAGCGTGGTGCGTCCAGCCATCAGACGGTCGAGCGCATCCTGCACCAGCCGCTCGCTTTCGGCGTCCAGCGCGGATGTGGCCTCGTCAAGCAGCAGGATCGGCGCATCGCGCAGGATCGCGCGGGCAATCGCCATGCGCTGGCGCTGACCGCCCGAGAGGCGCGCGCCGTTTTCGCCAAGGAATGTGTCCAGCCCCTCGGGCAGGTCGCGCAGGAAGCCCTCCGCATTGGCCGCGCGGGCCGCTTCCCAGATCGCATCATCGCTGGCGTCCCAATTGCCATAGCGCAGATTGTCGCGCGCGCTGGCGGCAAACAGCACGCCCTCCTGCGGCACCAAGGCCATGCGCTGGCGGATCTCGGCCGGGTCGGCCCCGGTCAGGGGCACGCCGTCCAGCTTGATCGCCCCGCCCTGCGGATCATAGAATCGCTCGGCCAGTTGGAAGATCGTCGATTTGCCCGCCCCCGAAGGGCCGACAATCGCCACCGTCTCGCCCGGCTCAACCTTGAGGTCGAAATTGGCCAGCGCCGCCACTTCGGGCCGGGTGGGATAGCGGAAGGTCACGTTCTCAAAGCTGATCTGGCCCCGTGCCGGGCTGGGCAGGGCAATCGGCTTGGCCGGCGGCGCAATCGCGGGCCGCTCGTTAAGCAATTCGGACAGGCGACTCGCCGCGCCGGCCGCGCGCACCAGATCGCCGTAAACCTCGGTCAGCGAGCCAAAGGCCCCCGCCACCAAAGCGCCGGTCAGCACGAATTGGGCGATGATCCCGCCCGAAATCTCGCCGCTGGCCACGCCCTGCGCCCCGCGCCACATCAGCAGCACCAGCGAGCCCAGCACCAGCAGCGTCACCACGCTGGTCATGGTCGAACGGATCTTGATCCGGCGCAGCGCGGTGCCGAAGCTGCGCTCGACGGCGGCGGCGAAACGGTCGCTCTCGCGCACTTCCTGATTAAAGGCCTGCACAATGCGCGCCGCGCCCAGCACCTCGGTCACCATCGCGCCGATGTCGGCGATGCGGTCCTGGCTGGATCGCGACTCGCGGCGCAGACGCCGCCCGAACCACACGATCGGCCCCACCACCACCGGAATGGCAATCACCAGCATCCCCGTCAGTTTCGGCGCGAGAAAGAAGAGGATGGCGATGCCGACAATCGCGGTAATCGCATTGCGCAGCGCCACCGACACCGTCGTGCCCACCACCTGTTCGATAAGCGCGGTGTCGGCCGTCATGCGGCTGGAAATTTCCTTGGGGCTGTTTTCCTCGAAAAAGCTGGGCGGTTGGCGCAGCAGATTGCGCTGAACCGCGAGGCGGACATCGGCCACCACGCGTTCGCCCAGCCACGAGACATTGAAGAAACGCACCGCCGTGCCGATCGCCAGCACCGCCACCATCGCCAGCAGCGTTTCGAACCAGCGATCAATCGTGGCCGGATCGCTCCCGCGCGAAAAGCCCTTGTCCACCACTTGCCGGAAACCCCAGGGCACGCTGGCCGTGGTGGCCGAGGTGACGATCAGCGCCGCCCCCGCCATCGCCAGCCGCCCCGGATAGGCCACCGCCGCGCGCCATACCATGCGCAGCGGGCCCAGATCCTTGGACGGCTTGGAGGAAACGGCGGCCTCGCCAGCGGCGCCATCTTGCGCTGTGGCGGGGGAAACGGTTGCTTCGGCTTGGCTCGCAGACATGGGCCAGCGCCCTATAGGATTTTTAGGCGGTTTGGAACCGGGCAAGCAAAGAATGGTTAGCAAGATGAGGGGGGCATATTGCTCCGACTACTGAATAGTAGGCCCAGGTCGGATTGCAACATTGAAGGAATATGGCGATATGTATGACAACAAGCCGATGGCGTATTCCCCCACCATGACGCCGCGCAAGGGATAAGTTGATGTTATACAACGCTTATGAAATGCAACGCAGCCTTCTTTCGGGCGCCAGCGCCTGGGCCTCGGTGATGGCCGAGACGCTAACGAATCCGGCCAATCCGATGGCTGCGCTTGGGTTAGGGCAGGTGATGGCCTCGGCTCTGGATGTTTTTTCCCACGCCGCGATGCCGCGGGGCAAACCCAGTTTCGATATTGAGACGGTGACCGTCGACGGCGTCTCGCACAGTGTGACCGAGGCGATTGTCCAGCATCGCCCCTTCGGCAATCTGCTGCGCTTCAGCCATGACGGGTTGCCCGCCGATGCGCCCAAGCTGCTGATCGTCGCACCGATGAGCGGGCACTATGCCACGCTGCTGCGCGGGACGGTGGCGCGGATGATGGAACGCGCGGTGGTTTACATCACCGACTGGGCCGATGCGAAGATGGTGCCGCTGGAGGCCGGGCGCTTCGATCTGGACGATTATATCGACTATCTGATCGGCTATCTCGAATTCATCGGTCCGAACGCGCATATGCTGGCCGTGTGCCAGCCTTCGGTGCCGGCCTATGCGGCCACGGCGATTATGGGCGCGAACAAGCACCCCTGCCGCCCGCTGACGCTGACCATGATGGGCGGGCCGGTCGACACGCGCGAGGCGCCCACCAGCGTCAATGACGTGGCCGTCACGCGGCCGCTCAGCTGGTTTGAACATCATGTGATCGCGCAGGTTCCGCTGCATTACCCCGGCGCGGGCCGCAAGGTTTACCCCGGCTTCCTGCAATTGGCCGGGTTCATCAGCATGAACCTGCATTCGCACATGATGAGCCATTGGCAGATGTTCAAACATCTGGTCGAGGGCGACGGCGACAGCGCCGATGCGACCAAGGGCTTTTACGAGGAATATCGCAGCGTCTGCGACATGACCTCGGATTTCTATCTCCAGACCATCGAGCATGTGTTCCAGAAACACTCGCTGCCCAAGGGCGAATTTGTCCATCGCGGCAAGCCGATCGATCTGGGCGCGATCACCGACACCGCGCTGCTGGCGGTCGAGGGCGAGCGCGACGACATCTCCGGCATCGGCCAGACCCGCGCCGCGCTGACGCTGGCGCATAACCTGCCCGAGGCCAACAAGCGCTATCTGCTGGCCGAGAGCGTGGGCCACTACGGCATCTTCAACGGCAGCAAATGGCGCGGAAAGATCGCCCCCGTGGTCGAGGAATGGATGGCCCGGCACGCATCGCGCTGAGCCATCCCTGATGGTCCCTCAGTTTGCGCCGGTCCGAAAGATCGACGCAAACAGAGGGATAAGCACGCGATTGCCCCATTCGGTCATGTGGTGCGTATCGCGGATCAAGGCCCGATGCCCGCGCGTGGCCGTGCAGTTCTGTCCATCGGGACACAGCATCGGCGTGGGGTCCAGCAATTGCACCCCGCATTGACGGTGGGCCTGCTCCATGGCCTCGACGATCATCGCCACTTGCGCCTTATAAGTGGCCAGCGGCATGGTGATGTCGGGCGCCTTGGGATCGGCAATCAAGGCGTGTTGCAGGCTTGAAACCACAGGATCGGGAAATTCGGGATTGGGCAGCATCAGATAGGTCGGTCCGCCCTTGGCCAGCGCGCAGCTTGATGCGATCAGCCTCTCACGCAATTCGGGCCAGTCCGCAGGCTTGCCCGCATCGTCAAAGCTCAGTGTCTTGCCCGCGATCACCCCCTGCCAATAGCCGGTGAGCACCAGCGGTGTCCGGCGCGGCTTTGTCTGGGGCGCCAGATAGGTTTCGAGAAACTGCTGGCATTGGCTTTCGCGGTTCACCGATCGCCCACCCAGCACCGGCGCGCAGGCCGCATAGCCGTTATAGGCCACCGCCCCGTCGGTTCCCGGCGGCAAGGCCGCGATCAGCGCGCTCACCTCATTTTCGCTCATGCTGTCGCCAAGGAATGTGACCGCGACCTTTTTGTGATCGCCCGGCCCCAGCAAACAGGGTTTGGGCACCGGCCCGCCGGTCACGAAGCAGCGATTTGCCCCCTTGGA
The DNA here is from genome assembly GCF_028607105.1 of Novosphingobium humi. Classification (GTDB taxonomy): domain Bacteria; phylum Pseudomonadota; class Alphaproteobacteria; order Sphingomonadales; family Sphingomonadaceae; genus Novosphingobium; species Novosphingobium humi. The sequence continues at coordinate 3,228,180 of NZ_CP117417.1, forward strand.
ATAGGGACCGCCGGGCAAAGCCTCAGCCTCCAGCGCGCGCACTTCGGGCGAGAAGCGCTGGGGAAGGCCGCGCGTTTTCCAGAGGGCCGCGCCGCCCACCGCGATCACCAGCATCGCGCCGACATAGGCCAGATGGGCGGTCCATGGATAGGACTTGGCCCCCTTCGTTTTGGCTCCGGCCTGTTCGATCCAGCGCCACGAGGCATGGCCCAGCAGCAGCGAAAGCGCGAAGGCCGCCGCCGCCCAGCGATGATCGCCGATTTTGCCGTAGCGCGTGAGCAGCACAGCCAGCGGCCAGTGCCACAGATAGATCGAATAGGAATTGCGCCCCAGCCATGTGGCCAAGGCATTGCCCGTGATGCGCGAGCGATCCAGCCCTGCCGCGATCACCAGCCCCGCGCCGAGCGTGGGCAGCAGCGTGGCCGGGCCGGGCCAGTTTCCGGCCCGGGCAAAGGCGATCGAAACCGCGATCAGCGCCAGCCCCGCGATCTGGGTCGGCCTTTGCGCCCGGGGCGGAACCGCCGGGGCCAGATAGGCCAGCGCCCCGATCAGCATTTCCCACGCACGCGGCGGCAGCAGGAAAAAGGCGGCGGAGGGCTTGTGTATGCTCAGCCAGAAACACAGGCCGAAGGAGGCCAGCGCCAGCACCGCCAGCATCGGCAGCAGATGGCGCCTGAGACCGACCCGGCACAGGCCCAGCAAGAGCAGCGGATAAAGCAGATAGAATTGCCACTCGACCGAGAGCGACCAGGTATGGAGAAAGAATTTCAGCGTGGAGTCCTGGTCGAAATAACCCGTTTCGCTCCAGAACATCATGTTGGAGAAAAAGGTGATGGCCGAAGCCCCATGCTTGCCGGTGGCAAGCAGGTCCTGCGGCAAGAGCCGGAAGGCGGCAGGCACAAGGACACAGATGACCATGGCCGCCAGCGGGGGAAAGATCCGGCGCGCGCGATCAAGATAGAAATCGGTGGTGCGAAAGACGCCGCGATCCAGACGCCCGACGATGATGCCCGTCATCAGATAGCCCGATATGACGAAAAAGACATCCACCCCGGCAAATCCACCGCCAAGACCGGGAAATCCGAAATGAAAAGCCAGAACCGCCATAACGGCGATTGCCCGCAGCCCGTTGATATCCCCCCGAAAGTTCATCAGGATTTTCCTTTGTCCGGCAGGTTTGCGTAAGATTCCAACCAATGATGGGCCGCAATCGCATCGCCCACCGCCTTGGCCCAGACATGGCGCCCGGCGGGATTGTAATGGATGTGATCGGCCCTCAGCGAGGCAGGCGGAACATCCGCGTCCCGATCAGCCTGATCCTGCGGCAGGGCCGGATTGCCGCCCGCATTGTAGGCCGCGCGTATATCGACATAGTCGTCGCCATAGAGCCGCGAGAGCAGCGCATTGAAATCGACGATGGCCTGATAGGCAGGCGTGCCGCGAGCTTCCTCGGGCCCGGCCTGATTGGGGATGCCCAGCACCAGAAAATGACCGCCCAAGCGGCGCTGCTTCTCGACGATGGCAGCAATGGCGGAGAGCACCTTGTCCTGATCGGCGGGCAAATGGTTGTTGCGCCCGGCACAGATGATCAGGACATCGGCGGGCGGCGCCGGAGGATCGAGCACCAATTCGACATTGCCCGCCATGCTGACCGGCAAGGTCTGGCCCGGATCAGGCGTGAATATGTTGACATCGTGATAGGGCGGATCGCCTTCACCATGCCTCTGATAGGTCCCGCTGATCCCGGCCAGTGTGGCATGGGTGCTGCGAGTCGCGGTATCGCTGGTGCGGAATATTTCGGGCCAGATCGCCGCGATCGGATTGGCGCCTTCATGCAATTCCGGTTCGCTCAGACGCAAATGCACGGGCAAAGCGCCAAAACGCGCGGCGATGGCATCGGCTTTTTGTCCGCCGATTCCCAGATTAACCGCTTGAGCATGAAACCTTTCCCCCAGTTCGGCACCGAAATTGCCGCGGGCCAGACTGTCGCCCAGCACAACAATGACCGGGCTGCGGGTTTCGGCCCGGAGCGGCACGCTCGCGCCCAGCCATAGGGCCGTCGCCAAAAAACACGGGAAAATACGCATAAACATGTCGTATCACGCGATGCTGCATTGCGAAAGAGCGGGACTGGCCGGGGGGCCAAAGCCATTGACGCGCGTTTACCATGGCCAAAGCACGATTTGTCACGATTCGGCACAGCCAAAGAAATTTATAGTTAACCAATCTATATTGCGAATAAGCGTCATGATAGCCAATCCACAATCTATTATCAGGAGAGTGACGTGGCTGTTTCCTTGGCAATGGGTGGCGCCGGCATCGCCGCAGAAGAACTGAAACCCAATCCTGGACTTATACTTAAAACCATTGCCAGCGTGCCGTGGGGCGAGCGAACCTTGCTGCGTTTTTACCGGCGCGTGTACAACCGCTTCTTTCCGCGCAGCCGCGCCACCACCGTGTTTGGCGCCAGTTTCGATTGCGAGGCGGGCGATCTCATTCAGGCGAGCATTCTGCATTTCGGCTTGTGGGAACCGCATATGACGGCGCTGATGAAGCACCTGATCGAGCCGGGGACGGTGATTGTCGATATCGGCGCGAATATCGGCTATTATACGTTGATGTTCAGCCAGTTGACCGGGCCGGAGGGGCGGGTCATCGCGGTGGAGGCCTTGCCGCGACTGGCCGAATATGGGCGGGTCAACAGCGCGCGCAACGGCGCGACCAATGTCGATGTGCGCGGCTGCGCGGTGGCGGCACAGGCGGGCGAGTTAACCATTTACGAAGGGCCGCAAAGCAACATCGGCATGACCAGCCTGCTGCCCGGCGCGCATCGCACCGGCGGGGCCAAGGTGAAGGCCCTCCCGCTCGATCAGGTGTTGAGCGCGCGGGAATGCGCCGATTGCTCCTTCATCAAGATCGACATCGAAGGCGCCGAAGTGCCGGTGCTGAACCAGTTCCTTGACCAGATCGACCGCTTCCCCCGCCGCCCGACGCTGGCGGTGGAGGCCACGCCCGCCGAGGATGGCGCATGGCCGGCCCTGTTCGACCGTTTCGTTGCCGCAGGCTATGTGCCCATCCGCATGTTCAACAGCTATGACTGGCTTGACGCGCTGCATTACGAGGACAAGCCGCTGGAGATCATCCACAGCCTCCCGCGCGAACAGAGCGACCTGTTGATGGTGCATCCCGACAATGCGCGGGCCTTTGCCACGGCGATGAATCTGGTGATGGGCCGCTCAGGCCGCTAAACGCGCTTCTCCCCGGCGCAGCAGCCATCGCTGCGCCGGTTTTTCCACCAGCCGGTAGAGTGCCGCCGAGGCCGCCAGCACGATCATCAGGAACAGGCCCAGCTTGCCCAGCCCCACCGTCAGGTCGGGTCCGACGAAGAGCATCTTGAAGATGATGAACAGCAGGAAGTGGGACAGGTAGGTCGAATAGCTGATCTCGCCCAGCCAGTGCAGCGGGCCGGAACGCAGCAGCCGCGCAGGGGTGCGATCCTCGAGCGAGAGCGCCAGAATGAGCGCGGCAAACACGCCCGGCATATAGGACGCCTCGGGCAGATGCTGCACCACCCCGCCTTCGAGCAGGGCGATCATCGCCGCCCAAACCCCGGTGCAGATATCGGGCACATCGCGCCAGCGCGCCCATAGCATCCGCAGCACATTGCCGGTCCAGAATTCCAGCAGACAACGCATCAGCCCCGTGCGCTGAATCTCATACCCCAGATAGTCATCCGAACCATGCAGCGCGAAATAGGCCCACAGCGCGCTCAGCAAGGCGCAGCCCAGCGCCACCAGCGCGCCGGTCGGCCATTGCCGCCATGGCGCCATAACCACCGTGAAGGGAAACAGCAGATAGGCCGCCCATTCGCAGGAAATCGACCATGCCGGTTCATTCCACATCAGCCCGGCGGTCATGCCCCAATTCTGCATCAGCAGCACATGAAGCGGCAATTCGCCCCAGCGATAGAAGCCTGTATCGCGCCCCGTGGCCGCCAGCAGCCCCACCAGCGCGACAAAACCGCCCAGCAGCACCATATGCAAAGGCCAGATCCGCGCGATCCGCCGCAACCAGAAACGGGCCAGCCCTCGCGCGCCCTGATAGGCCGGATTGTCGGCGCCCGAATGCCACAGCACAAAACCCGACAGGATGAAAAACAGATCGACCGCCAGATAGCCGTGGCTGAGCAAGGCATAGACCATAGGCCCCACGGCGGCTTTCAGCGTGACGCGGGTGTGAAACAGCACCACATACCATGCCGCCAGCCCGCGCAGCCCCGTCAGCGCGTCAAGCTGGGGCGCCAGCGCCCGCGCGCCCGGCAGAGTTACCATCTGCTGCGTCCTGTCCATCAACGCCGCCGCCATGATCAGCCGCTCAGTTGGCGCCAGCCGGGGCGTTTGTCGCCAAAGGTTCTGCTCCCGGCACCTGCATCCGGCGCTGGGCCACGGCCACGGGCGCGGTCTTGCGCCGCACCTGCTGCACCAGCGCAATCTGGAGCGCGATCAGCATATAGACGAAGGGCTGGAACGCGATGCCCACGAAAGCCGCGCCCAGCAGATAGACGAAATGCCCCTGCTGAAGCGCCAGCGCCAGGTCGGCATAGCGCCGATCGGACGGCGCATCGCTCTTGCGCAACCTGCGGCGCACACCCTCAAGCTGGATCAACCCACTGATCTGCAGCGTCAGCCACAGCGCCAGACCCGGCCAGCCCTGTTCGCCCAGCATCTCGAAATAGGCCGAGTGGAAGGCGCGGCCCTGATCGATGATCTTGGTCGAATTGCTGCCGAAACCGTCATCCTCGCTGGTGATGATCTCCAGCTTGTTGCCGCGGAACGAGTCGAACCCGCCGCCGAAAGGATGTTCGGCCGCATAGCCCAGCGTCCATTTCCACACCGCCAGACGCGTCGCGGCCGACTGGTCGGACTGGTTGTTTTCAATCGTGCCCATGCGGTTGGAAAAGCTGTTGGGCAGCAATGGCTGGACCAGCACCGCGGCCAGCGCCAGACCGCCGACATAGAGCCAGCGATATTTGACTGTCCGCATCATCAGCACCGCCAAAAGCCCTGCGCAGAGCAGACCGGTGCGCGCCTCGGTGCCGATGGGGATCAACAGGCCGGCAAAGGCCAGCCCATAGGCAAACAGGCGCGTTCGACTGTTGGCGGGAAAGATTGTGCCGTCGCGCGCCAGCCAGAGCGCCAGCGGAATGATCGCGATCGCCACGCAGGAAATGGTCGAGCCTTCATAAAGGCCGTTGTTGTCGTTGATGAACAGCTTGAGCGTGCCATAGCCGCCGCCGCCCGCCATGGTTTTGAGCGCGCCATCGATAATCAGCGCAGCTGCCGACAGCACCATCACCAGCGCGGCGGCCTCGATGCGCAATTGCGTGCGCAGCGCCAGCGGAAGGAACATCGCCCAGACCAGCGATTTCCACACCCACGACCATTTATCCGCCGCCTCGACGGGGAAATCGGCCGATTGCGTGGTGAAATAGCAATAAACCAGCAAAAGCAGCATCAGCACCTGACGGCCGCTGAAGCGCGCGCCCTGTTTGTTGTCGAAAAACAGCCAGCCGACCACCGCGAGAAAGAACACCACCAGCGAGAGCTGGACATTGGTGAGCAGCGCATAGGAAATCTTTTGCGGGGCGACGATATCGACATAGAGGAAGGCCAGCACCCAGATGAAGGGCTTGCGCAGCCCCATCAGCAGGATCAGAGCGACAAAGCCGGTCAGGAAAAGATCAAGCACGGCGCACCCTCCACTTGGCCTTCTTCTCGGGCCCGGCTTCCAGCGGCACCTCTTCTTCGGGCGCGGGGTCGCGGTCCAGATCCGCGCGCGTCAAAAGACGCAAGGCGACCAGCACCAGCAGTCCGTGGGTCAAGGCGATCGAGAAATAGTCAATCATCGAAGAGATGCCCTCTTTGCCTTTACTTCGCCTTTCGCGCGGCAACCAAGAATCGGCGGCCCGGAATCGGCAATGCGCCAGCCTTTGATCAGGGCATAGCAAGCAGCAGTTGACGGGACGTTAAGCCTTTATCACCTAGGAATTGCGCCATGACACGGATCCTGCACCTGCTCGACCACTCGTTGCCGCTGCACAGCGGCTATACGTTCCGCACCCGCGCGATCCTGAAGGCGCAGGAGGGGCTTGGGCTGGAGGTCCGCGGGGTGACGGGCCTGCGCCATTATGCCGACGGGCCGGATTGCGAAGAGGCCGAGGGCCTGACCTTTTACCGCACGCGCGGGCAGGCCAAAGGGCCGGTGGGCCTGCGCGAATGGCGCGAAATCGGCGCTTTTTCCCGCGCGGTGGAGCAGGTTTGCCGTGAATGGCGACCCGACGTGCTGCATGCTCATTCGCCCGCGCTGTGCGGAATGGCGGGGCTGCGCGTGGCAAGGAAGCTGGGCATTCCACTGGTTTATGAAATCCGCGCCTTTTGGGAGGATGCGGCGGTCGGCAATGGCACAGGGCGCGAGGGAGACATCAAATATATGCTGACCCGCACCCTGGAAAACCACGTGGTCAGCGGCGCGGACGCCGTGGTCACGATCTGTCAGGGGCTGAAGGGCGATCTGGTGGCGCGGGGCAATGATCCGGCGCGAATCACCATCATGCCCAATGGCGTCGATCTGGCCATGTTTGGTCGTCCGGTGGCGCGCGAATCGGCGCTGGCTGCCGAACTGGGGCTGGGAGACGGGCCGGTGATCGGCTTTATCGGCAGCTTTTACGATTACGAGGGCATTGACGATCTGATCGATGCGATGCCCGGCCTGATCGCGGTCCATCCCGATGCGCGGCTGCTGCTGGTGGGCGGCGGGCCGATGGAGGCGGCGCTGCGCGAGCGCGCCGCCGGATCAAGCGCGGCCCATGCCATCCGCTTCATGGGCCGTGTGCCTCATGCTCAGGTCGAGCGTTACTATGCGCTGTGCGACATCATGGCTTATCCGCGCAAAAAGAGCAGGTTGACCGATCTGGTCACGCCCCTCAAACCGCTGGAGGCCATGGCGCAGGGCAAGCTGGTGGCGGCGAGCGACGTGGGCGGGCACCGCGAATTGATGGAGGACGGCGTGACCGGAACCCTGTTTACGCCCGACGATCCGGCCGCCTGCGCGGCGGCGCTGGCCGGATTGCTGTCCGATCGCTCAAACTGGCCGCAAAGGCTTGCGGCGGGGCGCGCTCATGTGGAAAATGCGCATGACTGGGCCACCAATGCGAAGCGTTATCTCAATGTTTACCAAATGCTGACACCAGATAAGGGTGTAAATCCGAAAAGCGAGGCGGCATAACACCCCGATTCGCCCCGGAATACACCGGAAAAGCACATATCGAACACGCAACGGGCAGGACGTAAGGGCGCGACTTTGGCAACGAAGCACACTTCTGCGGGACAGGGCTGGCAACAGGGCTGGCAGGGCATCACCCATCACCCGTTGTTCGCCACGGTTGTGCCGGTGTGGCTGGCGGCCACATTCGCCCTTTCCACCCTGGCGGTCCGCGGCGAGCTGATCGAGCGGATCGTGCTTTCCACCCAGCTTGACCTGATCCTGCCGATGGCGACGCCTCCGCTGGGCACGACGGCACGGCTGCTGCTGGCGGCCGCCTTCGGGCTGGTCGGCGCCCTGCTGGGCTGGCTGGCCGTGCGGATGCTGGCCCCGCGCGGCGCCTTTTCCCAGACCGGATGGCAGCAGGCCCGCCGCGAAAAGACCAGTGAAGCGGCCTCTCTGCGCCGCCGCAGCGCCGATGCCCATCCCGATTTCCCCGCGCGCCAGCCGATTCAGGCCCACGCCGAATTGGGTGCACACGGTTTCGACGATGCCCCCTCGCACCAGCCCGTCTCCGAACCGGCCGCCGCGCCCGGACCGCAGATGAGCGAGGCCGCCTCAGGCCCCAGCCATGCTCCGCCCCCGCCGGTGGCCGAGACATGGCAGGTGCTGCATGATGTGCCGCCGCCGCCGCCGCCCGCCGAGGAACCCTCGTGGGACTGGAGGCCGCAGGAGGCCGTGGCGGTGCTGGAACGGCCGGTGGTGGAGAGCAAGCCTGTAGAGGCCGAGACCTTGGCCCAGGCCCCGACCATTCAGCCTTTCCGCTTCTTCACGATCGCCCCCGATCCTTTGGAAACGGTCGAGCAGGCCGAATCGCCCGCCGAGCCGGTTGCCGTGGTGCCTGTGGCCCCCGCCCCGGTCGCGGCGGACGAAAAGGCCCCTGAGATGACGGCGGCTCCTGCCCCGGCCCCCAAGAGTTGTGCGGGCTTCCCCTCTTTGACGCTGGACGGCCCAAGCGCGGCCGACCATATCGCCTCGGCCTCGCTCGATTCGCTCAGCCATGTCGAGTTGCTCGCCCGGCTGTCGCTGGCCCTGCAACGCCATCACAACGCCGCGCAGGAAACCAAAACAGTCACTTGCGAGCCTGCGTTGGCCCCCGCCCCCGATGGCACGGGCGATGCGCTGCGCGCCGCGCTGGCCTCGCTGCGCGACGTTAAATAGTTTCCCCACATCCCACCCCGGCGCATGATTACACCGACAAAAGGCGCGTAAACGGCAAATCCTTTCGTCAGAAACGCGCCAAATACGCCGTTTGTGTCCTTTCGCGGTTGCAAAAGCTGCGTTCTGACGCCATGGGGCATGATGCGTCATCTCCCCCGCGCCTGCGCGGGCAGGGGATTCGCGCTCCAGATACACGGGTTCAGGTTGCGCCCTGCCAGAGAAGGCAGAGGGCGCGAGATTGGGATAGATAATCGATGGGATTTCCAGAGCCCCAGGGCCTCTATGATTCGCGTAACGAGCACGATGCGTGCGGCGTAGGTTTTGTTGCCCATATCAAAGGCGAAAAAAGCCACGCCATTATTACGCAGGCACTGGAAATTCTGAAAAACATTGACCATCGCGGCGCGGTGGGCGCCGACCCGTTGCTGGGCGACGGTGCGGGCATCCTGATTCAGATCCCCGACGCGCTGCTGCGCGACTGGGCCAAGGGTGCGGGCCTGACCCTGCCCCAGCCCGGCGATTATGCGGTGGCCATGTGCTTCCTGCCCCGTGATGAGGGCAGCCGCAATTTCGTGGTCGAATATTTCGAAAAGTTCATCGCCAAGGAAGGCCAGACCCTGATCGGCTGGCGCGATGTGCCGGTGAACATCGAGGGTCTGGGCAAGGCCGTGCTCGAATCGATGCCGGTGATTCGCCAGTGCATCATCGGTCGGGGCGAACATTGCGCCGATCAGGATGCGTTCGAGCGCAAGCTGCTGGCCATCCGCAAGCAGACGCAGAACCCGCTGGCCGCTCTGGCCGAAAAGCATGGTCTGCCGGGCCTGACCGAACTGTATATGCCCAGCATCTCGACCCGTACCATCGTGTACAAGGGTCTGCTGCTGGCCACGCAGGTCGGCAGCTTTTACCCCGACCTCTCGAACCCGCTTTGCGTTTCGGCGCTGGGTCTGGTTCACCAGCGTTTTTCGACGAACACTTTCCCGAGCTGGAAGCTGGCGCATCCGTTCCGCTTCATCGCGCATAACGGCGAGATCAACACGGTTCGCGGCAATGTGAACTGGATCAACGCGCGCCGCCGCTCGATGCAGTCGGAACTGCTGGGTCCCGACCTCGACAAGATGTGGCCGATCATCCCGCATGGCCAGTCCGACACGGCCAGCCTCGACAATGCGCTCGAACTGCTGGTGGCGGGCGGCTATCCGCTGGTCCATGCGATGATGATGCTCATCCCCGAAGCATGGGCGGGCAACCCGCTGATGGATGCCAAGCGCCGCGCGTTCTATGAATATCACGCCGCGCTGATGGAGCCGTGGGACGGTCCGGCCGCCGTGGCCTTCACCGATGGCCGCCAGATCGGCGCGACGCTGGACCGCAACGGTCTGCGCCCCGCCCGCTTCCTCGTCACCGACGATGATATGGTGGTGATGGCTTCGGAAAGCGGCGTGCTGCCGATTCCGGAAGAGAAGATCGTGCGCAAGTGGCGCCTGCAGCCGGGCCGCATGCTGCTGATCGACTTTGAACAGGGTCGCATCATCGAGGACGAGGAAATCAAGGCCAGCCTCGCCAATGCCGAGCCTTATGAGGAATGGCTGGAATCGGCCCAGTACAACATCAAGGATCTTGATGTCGTCGAGCCCGAACTGGCCCAGCTGCCGGTGGAAACCACCACGCTGCTCGATCGTCAGCAGGCCTTTGGCTATACGCAGGAGGACGTGTCCAAGTTCCTCGAACCGATGGGCCGCAATGGCGATGATCCGATCGGCTCGATGGGCACCGACACGCCGATTGCCGTGCTGTCGCGCAAGTCGCGTCTGCTCTATGACTATTTCAAGCAGAACTTTGCGCAGGTGACCAACCCGCCGATCGACCCGATCCGCGAGGAACTGGTGATGTCGCTGGTGTCGATGATCGGTCCGCGCCCCAACCTGCTGGGCAAGGAAGCGGGCAGCCACAAGCGTCTGGAAATCGACCAGCCGATCCTGACCAACGAAGACGTGGCCAAGATCCGCAGCGTGGAAGCAGCCCTTGACGGCGCGTTCCGCACCGCCACGGTCGACACCACCTGGGACGCCAAGGCGGGCGCCGAAGGTCTGGAGCAGGCGATCAAGGAAATGTGCTGGGCCGCAACCGAAGCAGTGCTGGCCGATCACAACATCCTGATCCTGTCCGACCGTGCGCAGGGCCCGGATCGCATCCCGATGCCCGCCCTGCTGGCAACGGCAGCGGTGCACCATCATCTGGTGCGCCAGGGTCTGCGCATGCAGGCGGGTCTGGTCGTGGAAACGGGCGAAGCACGCGAAGTGCATCACTTCTGCGTTCTGGCCGGTTTCGGCGCCGAAGCGATCAACCCCTATGTGGCCTTTGAAACGCTGGAAGACATCCGCGTGAAGAAGGAAATTCCGCTCGACGCCAAGACGGTGAAGAAGAACTATATCAAGGCGGTGGGCAAGGGCATCCTGAAGGTCATGTCCAAGATGGGCATCAGCACCTATCAGTCCTATTGCGGCGCGCAGATCTTTGACGCCATCGGTCTGTCGAGCAGCTTTATCAACGCCTATTTCACCGGCACGGCCACGACCATCGAGGGCGCGGGCCTGAAGGAAATCGCGGAAGAAACCGTGCGTCGCCACGCGGCGGCCTATGGCGACAATCCGATCTACAAGAACATGCTCGATGTGGGCGGCATCTACGGCTATCGCATCCGTGGCGAGGAACACGCCTGGACGCCTGCCAACATCGCCAGCCTGCAGCATGCGGTTCGCGGCAATGTTCCTGAAAAATATAAGGAATTTGCCGAGACGATCAACGATCAGTCACAGCGCAATCTGACCATCCGCGGCCTGCTGGACTTCCGCAAGGCCGACAAGCCGCTGGATATCAGCGAGGTTGAACCGGCCAGCGAAATCGTCAAGCGTTTCGCCACCGGCGCGATGAGCTATGGCTCGATCAGCTGGGAAGCGCACACCACGCTGGCGATCGCCATGAACCGTATCGGCGGCAAGTCGAACACGGGCGAAGGCGGCGAGGATCCGATCCGCTTCAAGCCGCTGGAAAACGGCGATTCACTGCGTTCCTCGATCAAGCAGGTGGCATCGGGCCGCTTTGGCGTGACCAGCGAATATCTGGTCAATGCCGATGACATCCAGATCAAGATGGCCCAGGGCGCCAAGCCCGGCGAAGGCGGCCAGCTGCCCGGCGACAAGGTCGACAAGACCATCGGCAAAACCCGCCACTCGACCCCGGGTGTGGGCCTGATCAGCCCGCCGCCGCACCATGACATCTATTCGATCGAAGACTTGGCGCAGCTCATTCACGACCTGAAGAACGTGAACACCGGCGCGCGCATCTCGGTCAAGCTGGTGTCGGAAGTGGGCGTGGGCACGGTGGCCGCGGGCGTTTCCAAGGCGCGTGCCGACCATGTCACGATCTCGGGCTATGAAGGCGGGACCGGCGCTTCGCCGCTGACCTCGCTGACGCATGCCGGTTCGCCGTGGGAAATCGGTCTTGCCGAGACGCAGCAGACGCTGATGCTCAACAACCTGCGTTCGCGCATCTGTGTTCAGGCCGACGGCGGCCTGCGCACGGGCCGCGACGTGGCGGTGGCCGCGCTGCTGGGCGCCGACGAGTTCGGTTTTGCCACTGCGCCGCTGATCGCTGCGGGCTGCATCATGATGCGCAAGTGCCACTTGAACACCTGCCCGGTGGGCGTGGCCACGCAGGACCCGGTGCTGCGTGCTCGCTTCACCGGCCAGCCTGAGCATGTCATCAACTACTTCTTCTTCGTGGCCGAAGAACTGCGCGCCATCATGGCGGAGATGGGCTTCAAGACCCTCGCCGAAATGGTGGGCCGCGTGGACCGTCTGGAGCCCAAGCGCGCCATCGCGCACTGGAAGGCCGAAGGCATCGACCTCTCGCGCCTGCTGCACAAGGTTCCCGATGGCATTTCGCCCAGCCTGAACTGGAGCGAGACGCAGGATCACGGTCTGGCCGGCGCGCTGGACAATGACCTGATCGTCGCGGCCAGCGATGCGCTGATCGAGGGCAAGGCCGTGCGCATCGAGCGCAAGGTCATCAACGTCAACCGCACGGTCGGCGCGATGCTCTCGGGCGAGGTGGCCAAGCGTTATGGTCATGCGGGCCTGCCCGACAACACGATCCATATCGCGCTGACCGGCACGGCGGGTCAGTCTTTCGGCGCCTTCCTCGCGCATGGCGTGACGCTGGAGCTGACGGGCGACGGCAATGACTATGTGGGCAAGGGTCTGTCGGGCGGCCGCGTGATCGTCAAGCAGCCGGACTACGTCAACCGCGAGCCGACCCAGAACATCATCGTGGGCAACACGGTGCTCTATGGCGCGATCAGCGGCGAGGCCTTCTTCTCGGGCGTGGCGGGCGAACGCTTCGCGGTGCGCAATTCGGGCGCGATTGCCGTTGTCGAAGGCACGGGCGATCACGGCTGCGAATATATGACCGGCGGCGTGGTCGTCGTTCTTGGCAAGACCGGGCGCAACTTTGCGGCCGGCATGTCGGGCGGCGTGGCCTATGTCTATGATGAGGATGGCAACTTTGCCGATCTGGTCAACCCGGCTCAGGTCGACATCCTGCCGGTCAGCGCGGCGCGCGATGAAGAGGATGGCGCAGGCCGTCCGCAACAGCGCACCGTTTCGGTCTATGACCTGGGCATGGGCGACATGCTGCGCCACGATGCCGAACGTCTGCGTATTCTGCTCGAACGTCACAAGCTCCACAGCGGCAGCAAGCGCGCCGCCGCCTTGCTGGAAGATTGGGACAACGCGCTGGCCAAATTCGTCAAGGTCATGCCGCGTGATTATGCCAAGGCGCTGCGCAGCTTTGAGGCTGAGCGTCTGGCCGCAGAAACTGTGGCCGCAGAATAAGTTCGAGAAGGAAGGAAATACACATGGGCAAGGAAACCGGCTTTCTCGAGCTTGACCGTCAGGACCGCACCTATGCGGACCCGAAGGAGCGCGTGAAGCATTACAAGGAATTCGTGATCCCGCATGCCGAGCCTGCGCTCAAAGCCCAGGCCTCGCGCTGCATGAATTGCGGCATTCCCTATTGTCACAACGGCTGTCCGGTGAACAACATCATCCCGGACTGGAACCATCTGGTCTATGAGGGCGATTGGCAGAATGCGCTCGAAGTGCTGCATTCGACCAACAATTTCCCCGAGTTCACCGGCCGCATCTGCCCCGCGCCCTGCGAGGCGGCCTGCACGCTGAACATCATCGACCAGCCGGTGACGATTAAGTCGATCGAATGCGCGATCGTCGACAAGGGCTGGGAAAACGGCTGGATCACCGCGCAGGTGCCCGCCAGGAAGACCGGCAAGTCGGTGGCCGTGGTGGGTTCGGGCCCGGCGGGTCTGGCCGCGGCCCAGCAACTGGCGCGTGCGGGCCATTCGGTCACGGTGTTTGAAAAGAACGACCGCGTGGGCGGGCTGATGCGCTACGGCATCCCCGACTTCAAAATGGAAAAGCACCTCATCAACCGCCGCATGGTGCAGATGGAGGCCGAAGGCGTGGCCTTCCGCACCTCGGTCGAGGTGGGCGTGCATGTTTCGGTCGAATCGCTGAAGGAAAACTTCGACGCCATCGTGCTGGCGGGCGGTGCGGAAGATCCGCGTCCGCTCAACATTCCGGGCTATGAAATGCAGGGCGTGCGCTTTGCCATGGAATTCCTGACCCAGCAGAACAAGCGCGTGGCGGGCGATGATGAAATCCGCGCCGCGCCGCGCGGCTCGCTGACCGCCACGGGCAAGCATGTCGTGGTGATCGGCGGCGGCGACACGGGCAGCGACTGCGTCGGCACCTCGAACCGTCAGGGCGCCCTGTCCGTCACGCAGCTGGAAATCATGCCCCAGCCGCCGGTGAAGGAAAACAAAGCGCTGAGCTGGCCGAACTGGCCGCTCAAGCTGCGTACCTCGAGCAGCCATGAAGAAGGCGTCTCGCGCGAATTTGCCGTGCTGACCAAGCGCGTGGTGGGCGAAAACGGGGTCGTCACCGGCCTCGAATGCGTCCGCGTCGAATGGGAAAGCGGCAAGATGGTCGAAGTGCCGGGCAGCGAATTCACGCTCAAGGCCGACCTGATCTTCCTCGCCATGGGCTTTGTGGGTCCGCGCAAGCAGGGTCTGCTCGATCAGGCGGGCGTCGAATTGGACGCGCGCGGCAATGTGAAGGCCGACACCAACAATTATCGCACCAGCGATGACAAGATCTTTGCCTGCGGCGACATGCGTCGTGGTCAGAGCCTTGTCGTCTGGGCCATCCGCGAGGGCCGTCAGGCCGCCCGCGCGGTCGACGAGGCGCTGATGGGCGTGACGGAACTGCCCCGCTGATAGGGCACGCAAACGGGTAGAAAGAAGCGCCGGCGGGGCATCCTGCCGGCGCTTTTTCTATGGAGCAGAGGGCAGGCCATGGCGTAGAATGCCGAAAACAAACCGGAGTCGATGCCCATGTTCCTCGACACACGCGATCCCTGGCCTCCGCCCGACCCGTGGAGCCCCCCGCCCCGCCGAGACCGGCCCGAACTGGGCAAACGGCGCGAGGGGGTGATGCTGTCGCTGGTGGGGATCAATCTGCTGCTGCTGTTTATCGCGCCGATTGCCGGGATCACCTTTTTCGACATCGCCCTGGCGCTCTGGCAGAGGTTTTAGGGCGGCCCCAAACCGCCGCCCTGCCTCACTTCATCGCGGCGGCCAGCTTGGTGTGATAATCGAACTGCACATAGCCGGGGCCGTTATAGGCCTTGGCAAAGGCGCGGCAGGTTTCCGGATTGGTGGACAGCGCGGCCATTTCATCCTGCAATTTGTTGGCCTCGATATAATGGACCAGCAGAAGGTAATGCCCCGCCTCGGACGCCACGGTGGACAGGGCCAGCGCATAGGGCGAGGCATAGTCGAAATCGTCCCAATATTCGCCCAGCACCTGAAATTTGCCCCATGAGCAGGCCATGAAGGCCGCATCGACCGCGCCGGTGACGATGGCGCCCAGCAATTTGTCCCAGCTGCTTTCATTATAGCCGCCCACTTGCGGGTTGCTGAAGCTGCATACCGAATATTTGCCGCCGGTATATTTGTGGAATTTGTGGCGTTCGAACAGGATCTTGGGGCGATTGTCCTTGTCGAACCCGCTGCCGGCGGCCTCGACCTTGGCGACGGCGGCCAATTGTTTGACCGACACGCCCAGCCGCGCGGCGAAAGTCTTGATCTTGTCGGCATTGAGCGGAGATGTGTTGGCACTGGTGAAAGTGCTTAGCAGGGCTTTACGAGACAAGTCACCCCAGACGCCATCGGGTTTTGCGCCAATAGCTTTCTGCAAATCGATGATGTTCATGGCCATCCCTTTCAAGAGCAGATGGCCATAGTGTGAATAATTGATCCTATGTAGGCAATGATTCCTTGGCGAATGTTGGAAACTTCTTTTTAGAGCGACCAATCGATCGGCGAACGTCCAACAGATTCAAGAAATTCGTTGGCCTTTGAAAAATGACGGCTGCCGAACCAGCCGTTATAGGCCGAGAGCGGACTGGGATGCGGGGCCTTGAGCACCAGATGCCGTCCATCATTCAGGCCCGGCACGCGCGCCGCCTTTTTCTGGGCATGGCTGCCCCAGAGCATGAAGACGCAAGGGTTCGCCCCCTTCGCCACCGCCGCCACGCAGGCATCGGTAATCGCCTCCCAGCCCTTGTTCTGATGCGACCCGGCCTGCCCCTGCTCCACGGTCAGCGCATTGTTGAGGAGCAGCACCCCCTGACGCGCCCAGGCGGACAGATCGCCATGGGCGGGCGGATCAAAGCCGATGTCGGTTTTCAGCTCCTTGTAGATGTTGACGAGGCTTGGCGGAATGCGCACGCCCTGCTGCACGGAAAAGCTCAGCCCATGGGCCTGTCCCGGCCCGTGATAGGGGTCCTGCCCCAGAATCACCACCTTGACCTCATCGAGCGGCGTCAGGTCCAGCGCCGCCAGCCTTTGCCCGCGCGGAGGGAAGATCACCTTGCCCGCAACCTCCTCGCTTTTAAGAAAACCGCCCAGCCGCCGCGCCTCGGGCGTGGCGAGCACGCCATCCAATGCCCCGCGCCAACTTGTGGGAACTGCGTCACTTGCCGTCATAATCTGCCTTCCCGCCGCTTTCAGGGCTTTTCAGGTCGCCCGCTTCGTCCTAAGCATTTTGGCACAATGGCTGTCTATCTCCACGAAGAAGATCTCCCCGAAGGCGTGCTGGCTCCCGGCCCGATTGCGGTGGATACCGAAACCATGGGCCTCATCACGGCCCGCGACCGGCTGTGCGTCGTGCAAATTGCCGACGGGCGGGGCGACGAACATCTCGTCCGCTTCAAGCCCGGCAGTTCCTATGACGCGCCCAACCTCAAGGCCGTGCTGGCCGATCCCGAGCGGGTGAAGATCTATCACTTTGCCCGTTTCGACATTGCCGCGATCCGGCACTATCTGGGCGTGGTGGCGGCGCCCGTGTTCTGCACCAAGATCGCCAGCAAGCTGGTGCGCACCTATACCGACCGGCATGGCCTGAAGGATCTGGTGCGCGAATTGCTGGGCAAGGAATTGAGTAAGCAGCAGCAGTCGAGCGACTGGGGCGGCGCGGACCTGTCCGATGCCCAGCGCGAATATGCGGCCAGCGACGTGCGCTATCTGCATGCCGCCCATGCCATTCTGGTCACGCGGCTGGAGCGCGAAGGGCGCACCGCGCTGGCGCAGGCCTGTTTCGACTTCCTGCCTGCGCGGGCGGAACTCGACTTGGCCGGATGGCCTGATCACGACATCTTCAGCCACATGTCGGCCTGAGGCACCAGTGACCATTGGTGCCGATCTGCTGCGCAACCGCCGCCGCGCGAAAGCCGCGCCCGGCGGGGCGCAGGATCGCATGATCCGCTTTCTCTTTTCCGCCCTGCCCATCGGCGTAGGCATGACCACCGCCGTCATGGTGGTCAGCCCGATCTTTCCCCATGGCGAGGTCTCCTTTCTGCTCGACCGCAACAAGGTGGCCGTGGCCAAGGAGCGCCTGTCGGTCACCAGCGCGACCTATCGCGGCACCGATGACAAGGGGCGCCCGTTCGAATTGAACGCTGGACAGGCGGTGCAGCATTCGTCGCTGGTGCCGATTGTGGAAATGCGCGGCCTGCAGGCCAGCCTGGCCATGGAAAACGGCCCTGCGCGGGTGGAGGCGCCCTCGGCGCGCTATGACCTGAACCGGGAACGGATGCAGGTGGCTGGCCCTGTGCAGTTTTCGGAAAACGGCGGTTACAGCATGCGCACCAGCAGTGTCGAGATCGACCTAAAGACCCGGCGCGCCACCGCAAATGGCGGGGTGACCGGAACCGTGCCGGCGGGTACTTTTTCGGCCGACCATATGGTGGTCGATCTCGCGTCGCGCAACGTAGTGCTGGAGGGGCGGGCGCGGTTGCGCATGACTCCTTCCCGAATGAAAATGCCCAGATGAAACCGCTTCACGCGAGGTGGGGCTTGGGTTAAGGACCAATCATGTCTGTTAGCATGCGCTTTTCGCTTTCCCGTCGCGCCGGTGTCACGGGATTAACCGCTCTGGTGTTGAGCGGATGGGCCGGCGCCCTTTTGGCGCAGGGGCTGGAGAGTCATGACAGCAATGCGCCGGTGGACTATGCCGCCGACCGTATCGACGTTCAGGACAAGGCCAAGCGGGTTTTGCTCACCGGCAATGTCGAGATCACCCAAAAGGGCCTGAAGCTGCGCGCGGCGCGCACGCTGGTGGCCTATACCGACAATGGCGCAAGCGGCGGCGGCAGCGGCAATGATGTCAAGATCCAGCGCATCGACGCGACCGGCAATGTCGAGGTCATCCGCGGCGAGGAGCACGTCTGGGGCGATCTGGCCACCTATGACTTTGGCCGGCGGGTCATCACGGTGGTCGGCCATGTGCGCCTGCAAAACGCGCGGGGCAACGGGACGGGCGAGCGGCTGGTGATCGATCTGGACAATCATATGTCCAATTTTCAGGGCACCGGCTCGGGCAAGGGCGCGGGTTCGGGCGGACGCGTGACAGGGAGCTTCTCGGTCGCCAAGAAGAATGCGGTTAATTCGGCGCAGGATCAGAATTAACCCAATTCCCCCGAATCGAACGCTTAATTTTACCAGCGCAGACCTTATTTCGTACCAATCTGGAACACAATCCTCTGATTTCGCAACATTTTGGCTCGTCACGCCGATACTTAGGCCCTTTTACTTATAAATTGACTTGCAGAATTCCCCTCATTGGGTAGATATGCCGCACCTGCGAAATCAATGAGGTTTGAAAAGCCATGACCACTGTCCCTTCCAATGGCAAAGTAGCGCTTATTACCGGCGTAACTGGACAGGACGGTGCATATCTTGCCCGTTTGTTGCTGGAAAAGGGCTATGAAGTTCATGGCATTAAGCGTCGTTCTTCGTCTTTTAACACGGGTCGTATCGAAGACATTTACGAAGATCCCCATGTTGAAGGCGCGCGTTTTCACCTGCACTACGGTGATCTGACGGATTCGACCAACCTGATCCGCATCGTCCAGCAGACCCAGCCGGACGAAATTTACAACCTGGCCGCACAAAGCCATGTGCAGGTCAGCTTTGAAACCCCCGAGTACACCGCGAACGCCGATGCCATCGGCACGCTGCGTCTGCTCGAGGCGATCCGCATTCTGGGGCTGGAAAAGAAGACCCGCTTCTATCAGGCTTCGACCTCGGAACTTTACGGTCTGGTGCAGGAAGTGCCCCAGCGTGAAACCACCCCGTTCTATCCGCGCTCGCCCTATGGCGTGGCCAAGCTCTACGGCTACTGGATCGTGGTGAACTATCGCGAGGCCTATGGCATCCATGCCAGCAACGGCATCCTGTTCAACCATGAAAGCCCGCTGCGCGGCGAGACCTTCGTGACGCGCAAGATCACCCGCGCGGCTGCCGCCATCTCGCTGGGCCGTCAGGAAAAGCTCTATCTGGGCAATCTGGACGCCAAGCGCGACTGGGGCCATGCGCGTGAATATGTCGAAGGCATGTGGCTGATGCTTCAGCAGGAGCAGGGCGACGACTACGTGCTGGCGACCGGCGAAACGGTCGAAGTGCGCAATTTCGTGCGCTGGGCCTTTGAAGACGTGGGCATCGAGCTGGAATTCACTGGCGAAGGCATCGACGAAAAGGGCATCTGCAAGAAGACCGGCAAGGTCATCGTCGAGATCGACCCGCGTTACTTCCGCCCGACCGAGGTGGACCTGCTGATCGGCGATCCGACCAAGGCCAAGGAAAAGCTGGGCTGGAGCCACAAGACCCCGATCCGCGAACTGGCCCGTGAAATGGTCCAGGCCGACCTCGAGGTCATGCGCGACGCCCCGATCGCCAAGTTCCAGTAAGGATTCCCGGCATGTTCGATCTTTCCGGCAAGCGTGTCTTTGTCGCAGGCCATCGTGGTATGGTGGGCAGCGCCGTTGTGCGCCGCCTTGCTTCGGAAAATTGCGATGTGCTGACCGCCGGCCGCGCCGAGCTTGATCTGATGGATCAGGCCGCCGTGCGCGGCTGGATGGCGCGGGAAAAGCCCGAAGTGGTTGTTGTGGCTGCGGCCAAGGTGGGCGGCATTCTGGCCAACAACACCTATCCGGCCGACTTCCTCTACAACAATCTGATGATCGAGGCGAACCTCATTCAGGCTTCGCACGCGGTGGATGTGGGCAAGCTGCTGTTTCTGGGTTCGTCCTGCATCTATCCCAAATTCGCCCCTCAGCCGATTACCGAGGACGCGCTGCTGACCGGTCCGTTGGAAGAAACCAACGAATGGTACGCAATTGCCAAGATCGCCGGGATCAAGCTGTGCGAAGCCTATCGCGTGCAGCATGGCGTCGACTACATCAGCGGCATGCCCACCAACCTTTATGGGCCGGGCGACAATTACAACCTCGAAACCAGCCATGTGATGCCCGCGCTGATCCGCAAGGTGCACAATGCCAAGAAAATTGGCGGCACGGTGGAGGTGTGGGGCACGGGCACCCCGCGCCGCGAATTCATGCATGCCGATGATTGCGCCGATGCCTGTGTGCATCTGCTCAAGAACTATTCCGGCCGCGAACATGTTAACATCGGCTTCGGCTCGGATGTCTCGATCCTCGAACTGACCCATCTGGTGATGGAAGTCGTCGGCTATGAAGGCGAGATCGTCCATGATCTGTCCAAGCCCGACGGCACCCCGCGCAAGCTGATGGACTCCTCGCGCCTTCATGCGCTTGGCTGGACCCCGCGGATCGCGCTCAAAGAAGGCATTGCTGACGCCTACCGTCACTTCCTGACAGAGGTAGGTTAATGGGTGATGGCCTGCGGCTCGCCATTGTCGGTCTGAATTACGCCCCCGAGGAAATCGGGATCGCGCGTTACACGACCGACATGGCAAAGGCGCTTGCCGCCAGAGGAGCCCAGGTCGAGGTTATTTCCGGGAAACCCTATTATCCGGCTTGGTTTGTTGAGCCGGAATGGCGCGGGGGATGGCGCCGCAGCGTCGAAGACGGCGTTTCGATCACCCGCTGCCCCTTTTATGTCCCGCGCAAGCCGGGCGGTCTCAAGCGTATCCTGCATCTGGCCAGCTTTACGCTGAGCGCCTTGAGCCCTGCCCTCGCGCTGGGAATGAAGCGCCGTGACAAACGGCCGCAGGCGGTCTTCTGCATCGCCCCCTCCCTGCTCAGCGTGCCGGTGGCATGGGTGCTGGCCCGGCTGTCCGGGGCCAGCCTGTGGGTGCATGTCCAGGATTTCGAGGTCGAGGCCGCTTTCGCCACGGGCCTGGTGGGCAGCGGCGGGGCCGCGGCCCGTCTGGCGCGCTGGGTGGAAAACCGCATGCTGGGGCTGGCTGACATCGCCTCCTCGATCAGCCCGCAAATGTGCGAGCGCCTCGTGGCCAAGGGCATCACCGCCGACCGTGTGGTCGAAGTGCGCAACTGGGCCGATGTGAACACCGAATTTTGCAGTCCGCAGCACAGCCCCTATCGGCAGGAATGGGGCATCGGCCAGCGCAAGGTCTGCCTCTATTCCGGCAATATCGCCAACAAGCAGGGCATTGAAATCCTGATCGAGGCGGCCCGCTTGCTGCGTCATCGCGCGGATATCCAGTTTGTCATCTGCGGTCAGGGGCCCAACCGGGTCCGGCTGGAAGAACTGGCGCGCGGGCTGGACAATGTGATGCTCCATGACCTTCAGCCAATGGCCCGGATGGGCGAATTGCTGGGTCTGGCGCAGGTCCATCTATTGCCGCAGATTCCGGGCGCAGCCGATCTGGTGTTGCCCTCAAAACTCACCAATATGCTGGCCTCGGGCCGCCCCGTCGTGGCCACGGCCGAGCCCGGCACCGGCCTGTATGACGAGGTGGACGGCTGCGGTCTGGCGGTGGCGCCCGGCGATGCGGCGGGTCTGGCCCATGCGATCAAACGACTGATCGACGAGCCTGAAATGGCCGCGCGTTTCGGGGTCGAGGCACGCAAGCGGGCCCAGGAGCGCTGGTCCCAAGCGGCGATGATCGACCGGATCGAGGCGCGTCTGGCCCGGTTGCTCCGCCCTGGCGTGGCGGCCTGACGATGGCTGTCGCCCTCAAGCTGCGCCATGGTTTTGGCGCCATCGCGCGCAAACTGCACTATGTCCGCCTGACGCCCTTTGACACCGACACGGCCGAAGGGCGCGCGCATGAAAGACAGCGCCGCGTGGCGCTGAGCGCCATGGCCTCGATGGTGGCGAAGGTGATTTCGGTATCCACCGCCCTGATTTCCGTGCCGCTGACGCTGCATTATCTGGGCGCCGAGCAATATGGCATGTGGATCATCCTCAGCTCATTGCAGGCATCTTTTACCTTTGCCGATCTGGGCGTCGGCAATGGCGTGCTCAATCAGGTGGCGACGCTTTATGGCCGCGATGATTTCGAGGGCATAAGGCGGGTGATTTCCTGCGGCTATGCGATTTTGACCGTGGTGGCGCTGGCGATCATCGGGCTGTTTGCCGCACTCTACCACCTCGTGCCATGGTTCGAGATCTTCAACGTCAAAACCGCCGCCGCGCAGGCCGAGGCGGGACCAGCGCTGGGCGCCTTCATCCTGTGCTTTGCGGCGGCTATGCCGCTGGGCATCGTGCAAAAGGTTCAGATCGGCCTGCAACGCGGCTTTATGGCCAGCCTGTGGCAATGCGCGGGCAGCGTGATCGGGCTGGTGGGCGTTCTGGTCTGTATCAAGATGAAGCTCAGCCTGTTCTGGCTGATCTTTGCGCTGATGGGGCAGCCATTGGTGGCCGCCCTACTTAACAGTTTGATATTTTTCGGCTTTATCGAAAGGGGACTGTCCCCCCGCCTGCGTCAGATCAGCCTGGGGGTGATGCGCGCGATCTCGCAGACCGGGGCCATGTTCTTTGTGCTCCAGATTGTTGCGGCGGCCACTTTCTATGTCGACTCGATCATTCTGGCCCAGGTGCTGGGGGCATCGCAGGTGCCGGTCTATTCCGTGCCGGAAAAGCTGTTTTCGCTGATCGCCACAGTGCTGGCCATGGTGCAGGCACCGCTCTGGCCGGCCTATAGCGAAGCGGTCGCGCGCGGCGAGTATGAATGGGCGCGGCGCACCTTGCGCAATTCGCAGATCTTTGCTGCAGGTTTTGCCACAATATGTTCGACGGTCCTGGTGATTGGTGGGCCGACCATCCTGCACTACTGGGTCAATGGCGCGGTTCAGCCGCCGCTGATGCTGATGCTGGGTCTGGCCATCTGGAAGATCGTCGAAGGGCAAGGCAATGCCATGGCCATGTTCCTCAACGGCACCAACCAGATCCGCTTTCTGGTCGTGCTTTCCGTGGTGACGGCGGTGGTGGCGGTGACGCTCAAGGTGCTGCTGGCGCGCCAGTTCGGCATTTCGGGCACCGTATGGGCCACTACGATCGCGTTTTCGATCTTCATGCTGATTCCTAGCATCATGCACACGCGCAAGTATCTGCTTGAGCACAGCGGGCACTGAAAGAGTCGCAGAGGGGGGACGATCATGTTTTCGGCCATAACACGCCACCTGAAGCGCAATCTTTCGCCGTCGATGCGCATCCGGGTTCTTCGCCTTTACACAAGTTTCTCCCGGCTTTCGCATCCGTTCCGTATCTGGCGTTTGCGGCAACGGCACATTGGCGCGGGATCTTATGTCGACAAGTCCGTCAACGTCTTGGGTTGGCGCAATACGCGCATTGGTTCAAACAGTGTCATCTGTGAGAATACATGCATAAACATAAACAACCGCGGAAGCCTTGAACCAAAAGTCGTGATTGGCAACAACTGCTTTGTTGGAAGAAGGAATTTCTTCAGCAATGCCAATCAAATTATTCTTAAAGACTACTGCATGACAGGATTGGACTGCCACCTCAATAGTGCCGATCACGTTTTCAGCGACCCGTTCATGCCCTACATCGGCACGGGCGTTACCAATACGAACAATATCATTCTTGGCGTCAATACGTGGCTGGGCACCGATGTCACCATTCTAGGCAACGTGACCATCGGCCATGGCAGCGTGGTGGGCGCAGGCTCGCTGGTCACCAAATCCGCACCGCCTTTCAGCCTTCTGGTGGGCAGTCCGGCGCGGGTGATCAAACGCTATGACATGCTCTCGCAATCATGGATTCCGGTTGCCGATTTCACGCCCGAAATGGAAGCGCTGTTGCCAGACGAGGACAGCTATCTGGCCACCCTGCAAAAGAACAAACCACATCTGTTCATGTCTTATGATGCTGCCGGCAAATGCCGGGGCGATTTGCCGTGAACAGGAAGTGTCCATCGCATCGCATTAAACCCAAATCTTGCACCCAATTGATAAAGGACCTTTCATGACCACGCAATTCAAGCGGTACATCGTGACGGGCGGCGCTGGCTTTATCGGTCACCGCGTCGTGCGCAATCTGCTCGCCATCGAAGGCGCCGAAGTGGCGATCATCGACGACCTTTCGGTCGGTATGCCGATGCCCGCCCCCGCCGATCGCCTGACGCTGCACAAGGCCGATATCCGGGATGCAGAGGCGATTGCGGCCATTCTTGCCGAATTCAAACCCGATGTTGTTGTCCACCTTGCCGCGGTGCATCACATTCCCACCTGCGAGACCAAGCGGGCCTATTCGCTCGATGTCAATGTCGTGGGTACTGAAGTTGTGCTGGAAGCTGCCGCAGCGGCCGGGGTGCAGAAGATCGTGCTGGCCTCCTCGGGCGCGGTCTATGACTGGAAGGAAGGCGCGCTGATCGAGGACACCGCTCCGTTGCGCGCTGCCGACAACTATTCCATCGCCAAGCTGACCAACGAAACGCAGGTTCGCCTGTGGGGCGACCGGACCGGCGGCCAGGTGGCCATCGCCCGCATCTTTAACACCATCGGCGCCGACGACCCCAATGCCCACCTGATCCCCGACATCATCACCCAAATCCCCCAGGGCGCCAGCCAGGTTGAGATCGGGCTGGGCAATCTGACGCCGCGCCGCGACTACATCCATGTTGAAGATACGGCCCGCGCGATTGCCACGATCGCCATGACCGCGCTGGAAGGTCCGTTCAACATTTTCAACGTTTCCACCGGCAAGGACGCTACGGTGGTCGATCTGGTCAATTTGCTGGGCGAAATCATGCAGGTCAAGATCGACGTGGTGTCCGACCCGGCCCGCATTCGGCGCATCGACCGCCCGACCCAGTTGGGCGCGACCGACAAGATCCGCGCCACGCTGAGTTTTGAACCGCAACGCAACCTGCGTGAAGCGTTGGTCGATATCGTCAAGCAGTCGGGTTGGACAAGTGAGGCCGTCCAATGATCCGCGTCGGTTTTGTCTTTGCCCGCACCGACACAGGATGGATGGGCGGCATCACCTATATGCGCAATCTCATTGCGGCCATTCAGGCGATCCCGAACCGGAAAATCGAACCGGTGCTGATTGTACCTTCGCAGATGCCGGACAAGAATCTTTCTGATTTCAAAGGATTGGAAATCATAAGGACAGCGGCGCTCGATCGCAAAAGTCCGGCTTGGCTATTGGGGAAATTGAGCGAGAAATATCTCTTCAAGCGCAATCTCGCGCTTGAGGCGGTCTTGCGTCAAAACCGGATCGCAATCCTGTCGCATCACGCCCGGATCGGATCGAAATCGAAGTTTCCCAACTTGCTGTGGATTCCCGATTTTCAGCAGAAACGACGTCCCGACTTCTTCGAACCGGCCGAAATCGCCCGCCGCGATGCCGACAACGAACGTTGCGTAGCCGAAGCCCATTGGGTGGTTCTGAGCAGCCATGACGCGCTGAACGATCTGAAGACTTATGTCCCCGCCGGGGCTGACAAAAGCTCGGTCCTGCGTTTTGTGTCGGGCATCCAGTCAACCTCGCGCGGGGAATTGGGGCTGGCGGAACTGGAGGCCAAATATGGCTTTTCCGGCCCCTATTTCCATCTGCCGAACCAGTATTGGGCGCATAAGAACCATGCTGCCGCCATCCGCGCGGTGGCCTTGCTGAAACAGCAGGGTTTGAAGGTGACTGTCCTCTCGACCGGGGCGCCGACCGACTACCGCCATCCCAAGTTCTTTGAGTCAATCGAGAAACTGATCCAGGAACTGGACGTTGGCGATTGCTACAAGGTGCTGGGGCTGATCGACTATGCCGACATGGGGCCGTTGATGGGCCATAGCGTAGCGCTCATCAATCCGTCCTATTTCGAGGGGTGGAGCACCACCGTCGAAGAGGCCAAGGCGATGGGCAAGGCCATCATCCTGTCCAATATCCCGGTCCATATCGAGCAGAATCCGGCGCGCGGGGTCTATTTCGATCCCGATCAGCCCGAAGAACTGGCACAGGCCATGCGCGAGGTTCTGGCCGCTTATGATCCGGCGCAGGAAGAGGCTCTGGTTGCGCAGGCCAAGATCGACAACCAGGCCAAATTTGTCGAGTTTGGCGAGGTCTATCAGCAGATCATTCTGGAAAGCCTGGGCAAACAGGCCTGATCTCAAACCGAAACGGGGCGGGTGTCCTATTCAATAGGATACCCACCCCGTTCACCAAATAGATATTTCATTTTCCTACAATTAACCAATATGGCTATCTGGTCCTTCCGCTCGATTCGTGAGGGACTGAGATGACCGACCTAGCTATTTCGACGCCAGCCGCCTATGTCACGCCACAGGCGATGGCCTTTGCCGGTGCCTCCGGCAAAGCCATCTATGTCAGCCAAAACTCGCCGCTGCCGGTAACCAGCAATGCCTGTCCGGCTGTCCCGCTGAGCGGCACGACTTCGGCCAATCTGATCGCCGGCCCCTATACGCCCGTCATCGGACGCAGCGCCATTCTCACCCTGTCGGGCGACTGGAGCGGGATGGTCCAATTGTCGCGATCCACCGACGAGGGGGCCACGCGCCAGCCGATCACACTGGGCGGCGCGCCATGGGCGCTGTTTTCCGCCAATTGCTGCGAAGCCGTCTGGGATGAAAGCGACGCTGCCGCCAGCCTCTATCTCGAAATCACGCTGACCTCGGGCACTCTTACCTACAGGCTCTCGCAATGACCATTGACTCGCTATCGCGCAAGCTGGCGACACTGGCCAGCACGAATGCCGCCGCCGCCCTGACCATGGCAACCACCGCCAACCAGCGGATTGCCTCGATCCCCCTGTTCAGCGGCCTGCCCAACACTTCCTTCGACAGTTCGATCACCGCAATCGTCACCGGCGGCAATGCCGCAGCCGGGGTGGGCGGCGCCAGCTATGTGTGCGACGATCTGGCCACATCAGCGCTGGCGGCCGACAATCCGGCGCTGTGCAAGATGTCGGCCGATGGGCGCTATTGGCGGTTGGCTCCGGTCAATGGCGCGATCGCGGCCGAGCAATGCGGCGCGGTGCCCAATGACACGACCATGGGCACGGCCAATGTCGCGGCCTTGCGCGCGGCGCTCTCCTATGTCTCGCAGGTCTGCAACGGGGGTGTCGTGCAGTGCGGGCCGGGCCTGTTCACGCTGGATGCGGCCGCGCTGGGCAGCGACGGTCTGGCCATTCCCTCCTCGGTGGTGATCCGGGGCCAGCGCGGTTCGACAGTCTGGGCCCCTAGCAGCACACCGGCCGATCATATGGTTACCATCACGGGAGCCAATGACGTTGCAATCGAGGATATCGAATTGCGCGGCACGGTGCTGTTTGCCAATACCAGCCGGGCCGCACTGCGCCGGGTGAAGGTGGTGGGCAGGCTGTCCGGCACGGTGCAATTTGCCGAAACGGGCATTGCGGTTGCTTCCTATTTCGGCGGCTCGGGACAAACCTATCAGGACGCCACCGGCAGCATCGACGGCGGCGATTTCGGCCATACGATGGCGGGCAGCGTGATGACCACCACGATGTCGGGCGGGACGCTGGGGGTGACCCAACAAGCCCGCTATGTGGTGTCCGACTTTATCCCGCTCAATGCGGCGATGCGCTATGTGGTTGAGTTCCTGCCTGGATTTCTGGGCGGCGCAGGCGCAGCCGCGCCCATGATCACCCTTTACGACAGCGCCAAAGCGCCCCTGCCCTCCGGACAGAGCAACACGCCCACCAACCTGTTCATCGGCAACAATGAAAGCCAGAACGGCACGATCAGCGCGGCCATCATGAATGCGGCCTACATGAAAATCGCGGTAGGCTCGTTTCGCAATTACACGACTGCCATAGGGCTGGCGGCAACCTTCGACCTGTCAAAGATCGTCATCTATTCGGCCTCCAACGATCTGGCCACACAGGGGCTGACCGCATCGCCGGGGGATGCGGCGCAGATCCAGTTGTCCTCCTGCACGGATATGATCATTGACGATTGCGACTTTCGCATGGTCAACCGCAGCTGCGTAAAACTGATCTCGTGCACGTCTTGCAGCATCACCCGATCGCGTGTTCGTTATTCCTATCAGGGTTTTACCGATGACGGCGGCAAGGGCAACCGCATCACCGACAATGACATCGACCTGCGCTTGGCCACCAGCGGCGGCGATCTGATCGGCAACAAGCTGCTGCGCCTGCGCGGTCTGGGGGGCACGGGGTCAAACGGGGGCGACTATTCGCGCAACCGCATTCAGGGCGCCAGTTGGGGAATCGAACTTCTGCCCAACAACCCGGCCTATCGCAACACGGCCAGCCACAATGTGATCGACGCCGAATTTGCGGGCATGTCGTTGACCACGGGCGATTGGGTGGTGGCCAATAACCGGATCAGCCTTTGCTCTCAGGGTTTGTTCGGCATCGAATTGCCCGGAGCCGACAGTGTTAATGCCATCAGCGCCACAGCCACCGGCAATGTCATCCAGTGGCGCGATTTTTCCGGCTATCTGGGCTTTGGCATTTCGGCCACCTGCGTCGGCAAGGTCGCCGTTCAGGGCGGCTTTATCCGCGCGCCGGTCGTGATCCAGAACGCGGGCACGAATGTGACGGGCGAAATGGTCATCGACGGCACCGTGGGTGAATTTGGCTCCACCGCGCTGCTGGGCCGCGACAGCGCCATCAGCGCGCGCTTTGCCGCCCTGCGCCCCTATGTCCTGTGTTATCCCTATGGAACCAGCGCCAGCGGGACAGTCATCGATTTCAAACCATCCGGCAACGCCAATCCCCTGTCACTGAGGATCGATCATCTTGTGCCGGCCGCGGCCAGCATCACCCAGATCAGCAATTGCAGCAATGTCAGCCTGACCATGCCCGACATCCGCCCCGCCGGCTATGTCACCTCGCAATATATCAGGATCGACTGGCCCACCAATGCGCCCGCCAACGTCACGCTCAAGGATTGCAATTTCATCAATCCCCCCGCCGATATGGGCCGCAGCCAATGGTGTTCGCTGGGCAGTATTGTCCCGCAAACCGGCTCAAAGGTGGTCATGCAGGGCAATGTCTGGGGCTTGCAAAAGGTGCCCGCGCCCACCGGCACCTACAACCGCTCGATCCTCTCGGGCGATCCCCTGCTCAGCGGCTATATCAGCAGCGCCGCGATTGGCACGATCGCGGCAGGCGGCAGCTGGACGACCACGCTGACCGCTTTTGGCGCCTGCACCACCGATCGCGGCTATGATGTTCAACCCGGCACGCCGGGGGCGCTGGCCGGGCTGATCGTGCAATGCTGGGGCAGCAGCGACGACAATGTCACCGTGCAGATCACCAACCCGGCCGGCACCGCGCGCACGGTCGGCACACTGTCCCTATGGGTCAATGGCTTGCGGCCAACCTGAACATGAACGCCCCGGCACGCGATGGCCGGGGCGTTTTCATGCGGGGCGCAGATCTTTCGCCAAACGATCCGCCGCTCGAAAAGCCAGCATCATCAGCATCATGGTCGGATTGGCGCCGCCGCTGTTGGGCAGCACCGATGTGGCCAGAACCGTCGCATTGGCCAGCCCATAAGGGCGCAGATCACCATCCACCACACCGTTTGCCCGGTCCGGCCCCATCCTTGTCGAACCGACCGGATGGAACACCCCGCCCGAGTCCTGCAATTCGCGCAGCACATCATCGCCGGGCCGCCGCACGACCCGCGCCAGATCGCCCAGCGCCGACCCCTTCCACGCCGCTTCATAAGCGTTGGCCGCCTTTTCCAGACTGTCGAGATCGCGCGGCGCCACATCCCAATCCACCACCGCCAAAGGCAGGCCGAAAACATCCTTGCGATCAGGCGACAGGCGGATGCGGTTTTCCGGCAAAGGCGCCTGTTCGATCACCATATGCAACTGGACCTCGGCATCGTCGGGATAGAGCAGGCGTTTTTCAACAAAGCGCCACCACACCGCCCGCGTCAGCCATGGCAAAGAGCGCGCCAGCGAGGCCAGCACCGAAACCGGCGGCAATCGGCGCTGTTGCAGATAGCGGAACAGGTCGCGCAGCGCGTTGAAACCGCCGCTCTCCTCGCTGACAAAGGCGATATGGGCAAAACACGGCGGTATCGTTTCGCGCAGCCCCGTATGATCGGTCAGCTCAAAACGCAGGTTGCGCATCGCCCCGCCGTTCGAAAACTGAAACCCGGCCAAACGGTTCAGCTTGCGCCGGTCCTGAGGCTCCAACCGGCCGATGACCACGGACAGGTGATCGGAAAAATAGCGGCCAAGCTGATCGTGGGGGGCAAAAATGCGTTGGCCGTTCTGATGGTCAAGCAGCAGCAGCAGGCGTGTGGTTTCGATGGCGCCCGCGCTGAACACCACTTCGCGCGCGGCGATGGTCAGTTCCCCGCCCTGATGCCCGCGCGCCACCACCTGGGCAATGCGGTCGCCTTCAAGGCGAAATTCCGTCGCCGTTGCCCCCAGCCAGATCACCGGCGCGGACGGCCCTTTCAACGCTCCATCGACCAGATTGGCGACATTACGGCTTGCAAAAGGCGGCCATTTGGCCAGCCTCGGCACGAAGTCATCCGAGACAAAGCCCCCCAGCCCCGGCGCCGAATAGTCGCCCTTGCTCAGCCCGAAGAACTCCTCGACCGCCGGGGCATAGGCCACGATATCCTCATGCGCGACAGGCCATTGCGCCGGGTCCAGATCTCCCTTCAAAAAGGGGATCAGCGCTCCGCCCCACCGCGTCGATGTGCCCCCAAGACAGCGAAACCGGCCATGCGCCGCGCCATCGTAATAGCGGCGGGCAAACTCCACCTCGTTGAGGGGATGTTCTTCGCCCTCCTGCTTTTCCACGCCCGATTCCAGCGCGACCACGCGCAGCCCCTGTTGCGCGAGGCGCACCGCCACGGCCAGCCCGGCCGTACCCGCCCCGATCACCAGAACATCGGCCTCGATCCGCTCCTGCGTATCGGGGGTCAGATGACGGATCATGCCAGCAGGCCGGCATATTGCCCGGTGCGTTCCGGGCGGGTCGTGCTGACGATAATCGCTCCATCGGCATTGCGGCGCAGCGCCTGTTTCAACACATCCGTCACCCCAGCCGCCGGGTCAAGCGCCTTGGCCGCCGAGACATAGGCATAGGTAATCTGCAAAGGCTTGCCATGGGCGGTCAGCAGGTCCGCCTCGCGCTGTTCCAGACTGTCGGCCATCTGCACGACCTGAGCCAACGGGCTGTTGTGTTCCAGATAGGGCGCCAGCAATTCCGCCGTCAGCGCCAGGCCAAAATGGCGGACTTTGCCCATATGGCGCATATCCTCCAGCCAACGCAGCCATTCATCAGTATGGACCAACGCATAGGGCGGCTCATGGAGCGTATAGAGGTCGATCGTCTCGCGCCCCAGTCGCCGCAGGCTGCCCTCCAGCGCGGCCTGGGCGCGTGAAAGCGTGAAATCCACGGTCGGGCGCGAAATCGCCTTAACAAAGCGCCCCGCCGCCTTGCGGGCAAAGACCGCAATCTGGCTCTGCTCCTCGCCGCCGGGCGAATAGATGCCGACCTTGGTGGTGACCGTCACATCGCGGTGGCGTCGCAGAGGTCCGGCCAGATCACGCTCGGCATGGCCAAAGCCGTAATAAGGCGCGGTATCAAAATGGGAAAAGCCGCTTTCGATGGCAGCCTCGATCAAGGTTTCCCGCTTGGCTGCGCTTCCCGCATTGAACAGGCTGGCTGTGCCGAAGATGAAGCGGGAGACGTCCAGATCGGTTCCTGCCAATCGGACTTTTTGCATGGGCATGGAAGATCACCTTGAAATGCCGGGTCCGGGAAAGGGGGCAAGCTGCTTGGCAAATTTTTGCAATGCAGTATAAACCGCTATGCCATGAAAAACGCAAACCGGTCAACAAAGGGCGCCTCTGGTATGTCGATGAAGCTTTGGCTGCAAAGCTCCTGCGCCCTTCTGGCCCTGTCGGGCGCACCGGATCTGGCCGCGCATACGATCACGGTCGGATCACCGGCCTATCCCGATCTTGCCGCCGCGATCGCCGATGTCCCCCGGCTCAAGGCCAGCCTTGCCGATGGCGAGGCGATCGAGATCCGTTTGCCGCCGGGGGCCACCCGGCTGAAGGCTCCGATAGAGATTGACGGCGCGCATGGCGGATCGCCCGCGCATCGCCTGATCATCAGGGGCGATGCCGGGGGCACGACGCGCTTTGTGGGCACGGCCACCGTGCCGACCCGTCCGGCCACGGCCGCCGATGCGCCCGGCTTTGCGCTGCCCTCGGGCGTGCTGGTGGCGGACCTGCGCGGATTGCCCGTCCCAGCCCATCTGGTCGCGCGGGGCAATTATGTGGCGACGTCCATGGCGGGCTTCGAACTTTATCAAGGCTCTGCCAGACTGGCACCCAGCCGCTGGCCGGTTAACGATTACGCCACCACCACGCCGCAGGGCACCAACAGCGCCGGCCCCTCCTTCACGCTGCCGCCCGATCGCGCCAAGGCATGGGCAGGCGAACCCGCGCCTTGGGCGGGCGGCTTCTGGGGCGCACCATGGTCCTTCGAACTGGCGCCTGTGGTCCGGATCGATCCGCAAGGGGCGCGTGGGCAACTGGCGCCTCTGCAATCGCAACAGGAACCCAAGGGGCCTGCACGATATTTCGTGGAGAACCTGATCGGCGAATTAAAGGTGCCGGGGCAATATGTTCTCCTGCCGCAAAAGCAACAGGCGCTTGTCCTGCCCATGCCGGGCGGCGGGGCGCTGGAGGCGGCGGTGCTGCCGCGATTGATCGATATCTCCGGGGCCGCCCAGATAGAAATCCACGACATCGCGTTTGACCGCAGTCTGGGCGAAGCGGCCAATGTTCTCAAAAGCTCCGACATTCTCTTTGAGCATTGCGCGTTCCGCCAAACCG
The DNA here is from genome assembly GCF_028607105.1 of Novosphingobium humi. Taxonomy (GTDB): domain Bacteria; phylum Pseudomonadota; class Alphaproteobacteria; order Sphingomonadales; family Sphingomonadaceae; genus Novosphingobium; species Novosphingobium humi. The sequence goes on from NZ_CP117417.1 coordinate 3,261,379, forward strand.
GCGGCGATGGCGTGATCGTGCGCGGAGGCGCGCGGGTAGTGCTCTCGCATTCGGTGATCGCCTCGACGGCGGAAACCGGGGTGGAACTGACCGGCGGCGACCGGAACAGCCTGATCGCGGGTGGCCATCGGTTTGAAAATGGCGTGATCACCGATTTCGGGCTGGAAGAGCCCACCTATCGTCCCGGCGCCCATCTGACCGGGGTGGGTCAGGTGCTCAGCGGATCGCTGCTGGAGGGTGGCGATCATAATGCGGTCATGCTGGCCGGCAACGATCATCGCGTGACGGGCAATGAAATCGCCTATGTGCTGCGCCATACCGAGGATGCCGGCGCAGTCTATATGGGCAATGACTGGACCCAGCGCGGGATGGTGATCGACGGCAATTATTTTCACCATCTTGGCGGCCAGACCGTCACGCAATTCCTTTCGGCCATCTATTTGGATGACCAGTCGAGCGGCCAGACCGTGACCAATAACATCGTTGTGGGCGGCGACTATGGCGTGGTGATCGGCGGCGGGCGCGACAATGTGGTGCGCGGCAACACATTTTATGGTCCGCGCCGCGGCGGCGTCCATTATGACGAGCGCGGCACGAGTTTTCAGGCCAAGGCCATTCCCGCCTTTGTCCAGCGTCTGGGCAAGATACCCTATCAGGGCGATGTCTGGGCAAGGCATTATCCCACGCTGGCCGGCCTGCAACCGGCCGATTACGGCAGGGCGCAGGGCAATGTCCTGCGCGATAACCGCAGCTTTGGCGCCGCCGTTCTGGTGGCCGATGCCGGGCTGCAGGCGAGTCCGGGTCTGGCACAATCGGGCAATGCGACTTTGGGCATGGCATCAGCCCCCAAACCGCCGCTAAGCTCTGGGCAGAACACGCAAATTGCCTCGCTTTTGGCTCTGCGGCAGGTCCCGTCGACCAACATTGCACCGGCGCGATAGCTTATGTTGACCCGCCCAAGGGCGCATGCGAAGGACGCAAGGGTATCCATGTATAAAATGACCAGTCAGTGGAGGTCCAGGTGCAGGGCTCGGTAGCAACAATGAAGCGTCCGGCCCCCAGGGCCAAGGCCACCGCGGCCACCCGGCCCGTTCTGCGTTTCAACACGCTTGATTATGCGATGATTCCCGGTTTCCTTCTGATTGAGGTCGGGCTGAGTTACTGGGTTTCTTTTGCCACCCTCTTTGCGGCTTTCGTCGCATGGCGTTGGCGCGACGTTATTTGGGCAGGTTTCTCCAGCCTGCCACTGTTCATTTTCGTGCCGCCACTGTTCTTCATTTCGCTGCTGATCGAACCCACCACGGATTTGACGCAGGATGTCCTGCATATCTGTCGCGAAGCCATGTTCTGGCTGCTGCTTTGCGCAATGCTTGAGGGCCTTAATAAATTCACCATTGAGATTGACCCAAAAAAGCTGAAAAAAATACTGTTCCTGATGGCCGCATTCCTTCTTATACTTTGCACTTATCAGTTCAAGGAATATGCCTCGGGCGCCTATTTCGGCATTCCCAAAGAATATTTCTCACAGGGACAAGACACGATCGCCGGTGATCTCGATCTGGCCTACAGCCATTTACGGCCGGCCGGAACTCTTGCAGAACCCAGCTATTTGGCATTCATCCTGATTTCGATATTGTTTTTCATCAGAAATCTGGAAATCCCTGGCAGTATTGCCCCGCTTACAAGCATGCTTTTGATCGCGACTGGCCTGATCAGCCAATCGATGTCTTTTGTTCTGTCTTTTGCCGGTCTGGTTGTGCTTGCATTGTACACACAACCTCAATTCGCTCGCTATCGTGCTCCGGCGACTTTGATTGGTTCGGTGCTACTGCTTGTAGTAATTACCGGTGCTGCAGCCTTTTTAAGTGACACGCGTTTGTCGAAATTGGGTTCGACATCGGATAGCTCAACTTTTGCTCGCATTATTGGCCCGCTGATCTCTGCCCCTGCATTCATTGCGGCCCACCCATTTGGGACGCTATCGACCACTACGGCCGAAATGCTCGATTATTTTACCAGTCCATACGGCATGAGCGGCGGCGAATGGACACACAATTTCTTCTTCAACTCAATTTTTCTGTACGGCCTCGGCGGCATATTCATTCTTTACTTCCTACTTAAAGGAAGAGGATTGATGCCTGCGGCCTATATTTTTACATGCATGTTCTTTAATGGCGCCATGCTCACTCAGGATAAATTCTTCGTCATAGCAACAAGTTTTATTATTCTAAAAGCCCTGCGCGATTCGCAAGCGCCCAAACTGTTGCCCCCAAAGGGCAGGCTGCCATAACGCCGAAACATTCAAGCCCAAATTCAAACGGTGCGTCGCGCGCAACGTTTTGGCAGCGCCCGGCCTTCGCGGCCCCGAATTGAAGGCTCACCCCGCAGGTTTCCGGATTCTTTTGCTCGGCGATTCCGTCGCAAATGGCGGCACCCAGGTGAATGATAACGAAACCTATCCCGCTTTGTTTGGCGCATTGCTGGCTCAGAAGAAGCACAATGCTGAAGTGGTCAATGTCTCGGCGGGCGGATGGTCAGTGTTGAATGAGGCAGCTTGGCTGAAATTGCATGGCACCTTGGGCGCGCGACTGGTGGTTTTGGAAGTGAATGACCGGGATCTCGACCAGAGTTTTGTCGGCCCGGAAATCCTCGATCAGCATCCGCCCTTCCCCAGCCATCGCCCCTTGTCGGACTTGGGTGAAATTCTCTTCCGCTACGCCCTACCCCGTACCGGTCTGGTTCCCTCGGCCGCCGATCCGGGCTCTACCGGTGGCGATTTTCAGGAAAGTCATGCAAAGGTGACGCTTAATGCAATCGGCGAGATCAAGAATTTCGCCCACAATCATGGCGCCCGCCTTGCTTTGCTCTACTGGGATGCTCGGCTACCTGTTTCCGCGCCGCAGCAGAAGGCGCGCGACGCATTACTTGCCTGGGCCTCTACTCAGGAGGTCACGGTCATTCGCCCGCAACTCAACAAGAGCGCCCTTGCGGATAAATATTTTCGCGACCAGATCCATCCTTCAGTCGAAGGCAATCGGATAGTGGCGAAAATGCTGGAAAACAGCCTGTCCAAAGAAATATGACAGATCAGCGGCAGCAATTCATTTGGCCGCCCCTTTGATTGCGGAGCAATATTCGCAAATCAAGAAACAATGTCTGCCGAATATGTTAACCGGCAGCAGTGCTTTGGTGTGCGCTACCGCATTGCAACATGGGCCAAGATGCGGTAAAAATCCCTATTAGGGGAATTCAAAGGCGAACCATGTCGGATAACTCACCGCGTATTGCGGTCCTGGCTACCTGTTTCAATCGGCGGGACACCACGCTGGCTGGCTTGCAGGCTTTGCGGCTGGCCGCACAGGGTATTGATTATACAGTCTATCTGGTTGACGATGGCTCGACCGATGGGACGGGCGCGGCGGTTGCCGCGCAATTCCCGGAGGCCCGCGTTTTTACCGGGGATGGTTCGCTGTACTGGAACGGCGGGATGCGCAAGGCATGGCGGGAAGCCATGGTTGATGCGCCCGATTATTACATGTGGTGGAACGACGACCTGCTGCTTGAACCGGGCAGTATTGATCGTCTGTTAACGTTCCAGCGCGAGATGGAAGCCCGCCATGGGCCGCGTGTCATCACGCTGGGCAAGGTTGTCGATCCCGAAACCGGATCGGTTACTTATGGTGGTTATGTCCGGGTTCCGGGCGCGTCGCGCCTGCGGTTTCGCCGGGTTGCCGACGATGGCAGCGTCTGCGTTACGATGAACGGCAATTGCGTGCTGATCCCGGCGCGGGCGGTGCAGGACGTGGGCATTCATTCCGAGCATTATTCCCATGCCAGCGGCGATGTCGATTACGGCCTGCGCGCCAGTCGCGCGGGCTATGCGATTTTCCAGAGCCCGCATATCGTGGGCAGCACCCCTTATAATTTCGCCTATGCGGCCAAGCAGAACCAGTTGACGCTAACGAACTGGCGATTTGTCTTTACCCATCCCAAGGGGATTCCGTGGAAGGAATGGCTGCATTTCTGTCGTCTGCATGGCGGTTGGATGTGGCCGGTGAACTTTGTAGGGCGCTATCTCAAAATCATCAAATTCGGCGCCTAAGGTTTATTGCATGTCAGATTCACCTCTGGACGCTGGTTCGGCCGGTTCGTGGGAAGGCGGCGGAACCTTTTCGCTGCACAATCGGATCTATCGATTGGTCTTTCAATTATGTTGGGCCTTGCTGGCATCGTGGACGCCGCCTTTCATGCATCCATGGCGTTGCTGGCTTTTACGCTGCTTTGGCGCGCAGGTGGCTCCTACGGCCTTTATTTATGGCAGCGTTCGGGTCTGGTATCCCCCCAATCTGCGGGTAGATGATTACGGCACTCTGGCGCCGGGGGTCACCGTCTATACGATGGCGCCGATCCATATCGGTGCCTATGCCATCGTTTCTCAGGGCGCGCATCTCTGCGCTGGCACGCATGACATTGAATCGCCCCATTTCCAGCTCTTTTCACGCCCCATTTCGATCCAGCCGCGCGCATGGGTTGCGGCCGAAGCCTTTGTTGGCCCCGGCGTGACTGTTGGCGAAGGCGCCGTGCTGGGCGCGCGCGGCGTGGCCATGCGCAATCTCGACGCATGGGGCGTCTATACCGGCAATCCGGCCACCAAGCTGCGTGAACGCAAGTTGCGCTTTGCTCCGTCCCCTTCACGGCAAGAGGCCTGAAACGATGCCTTCCGCTTCCTCCACGCTGGACCTGACGGTTCTGATCCTGACCTATAACGAAGCGCGCCATATCGAGCGCTCGATCGCCAGCGTGAAGCATTTCGCCCGCGAGATTGTGGTGGTCGACAGCCATTCCACCGACAACACGGTCGAGCTGGCCCAAAAGGCCGGCGCGCGGGTGCTGTTCAACCCGTTCATCAATTATTCCAAGCAGTTCCAGTGGGGCCTCGACAATGGCGGCATCACATCGGAATGGGTCATGCGGCTGGATGCCGATGAGATCATCGAGCCGGATCTGGGCGATGAACTGATCCGGGCGGTCAAGGATGCGCCTGCCGATGTGGTGGGCATGAACATGGACCGCAAACATATCTTCATGGGTCGCTGGGTGCGCCATGGCGGACGCTATCCGCTGCGCCTCCTGCGCGTGTGGCGGCGCAACAACGGGCGCATCGAAGACCGCTGGATGGACGAGCATATCGTCATCTGGGGCGGGCGCACGATCAACCTCAAGGGTGGGTTTGCCGACTGCAATCTCAATGACCTGACCTTCTTCACCGAGAAGCATAACAAGTATGCCACGCGCGAAGCGATCGACAAGCTGAGCCAGAAATATCGGTTGTTCGAAAAGGACGAGGCATTTTCCGAGGATTCCGGCCCCCGGCAGGCCGTCATCAAGCGCTTTGTCAAGGAGCAAGTTTACAATCGGTTACCATTCTGGGCTGGACCCTTCGGTTATTTCCTCTATCGTTATTTCGTTCAACTTGGCTTTCTCGACGGCTATCAGGGGTTGATCTACCATTTCCTTCAGGGTTGCTGGTATCGCTTTCTGGTTGAAGCCAAGACCATAGAACTCGATGAAGCCATCCGCGATTGTCACACCAATGATGAACGCGTCCAACGGCTTACCGCTTTGACAAAACTATCGCTTGGACCGACACGATGACCCGCATTTTGCATATTATCACCACTTGCGATCTGCGTGGCGGCGGTCCGATCGAGGCTGCGCGCAATATGGGCACGATCTGGGCCGGGCAGGGCCACAGCCATGATCTGCTCACGCTTGACCCTGAGGACGCGGATCTGGAATTGCCGGGCTATCCGGGGCGGATTTTCAAGGTGGGCGCTCCTGTCGGGAAATCGCTGGCGGCCCGTTATCGCTATTCGCCCGCGATGGTGCCGTGGCTGAAGGCCAATGCGCATAATTATGACGCGGTGATCGTTTCGGGCCTGTGGCGCTATCAGACGATGGGCGCCGCCAATGCGCTCATCGATCTGGGCATTCCCTATTTCGTGTTCACCCATGGGATGCTCGACCCGTGGTTTCGCAAGCGCTACCCGCTCAAGCACGCGGTCAAGCAGGTCTCCTGGCTGCTGGCCGAGGGCCGCCTGCTGCGCAACGCCGCCAATGTCATGTTCACCTGCGAGGAAGAGGGCATTCTGGCGCAGGACGCCTTCTGGCCCTATTCGGTGAATGCGGCCTGCGTCGGTTATGGCACCCGCGATGTGGCAGGCGATCCCGAGGCGCAGAAGGCGGCTTTCCGCGCCGCCGTGCCCAACCTTGCCGACAAGCGCTTTTTGCTCTTCCTGAGCCGCATTCATGAGAAGAAGGGCTGCGACCTGCTGCTCGACGGGTTTGCCCGGGTGGCCGGGCGTGAGCCGGATCTCGATCTGGTCATTGCCGGCCCCGATCAGACCGGGCTGGTGGCGACACTGAAGGCGCAGGCGGAAAAGCTGGGAATCGGCCACCGCGTCCATTTCCCCGGCATGCTCAAAGGCGACATCAAATATGGCGCCTTCCGCGCCGCAGAAGCCTTTGTGCTGACCTCGCATCAGGAAAATTTCGGCATTGTGGTGGCCGAGGCGCTGGCCTGCAACACGCCGGTTCTGATCAGCGACAAGGTCAATATCTGGCGCGAGGTGGAAAGCGACGGCGCCGGATTGGTCGGGCCTGACACCGCAGAGGGCGCCTACAAGGTGCTCTCCGGCTACCTCGACCTGTCGCAGGATGAGCGGCTGGCCATGCGGGAAAAGGCGCGCGCATGTTTCATCAACCGCTTCCGCATCGAGGAAGTGGCAACGCGCCTCATGACGCTGATCGAATCGCATTTGAATAAAGATGCAGGCGCGCCGAGCCACTCTTTCGGCTGAATGACTGCAAGGTCCTGCCCACATGCTTGTCGGGCAGGACCATGCAGGCCACGAAGCGCCCTATTTTGCGCCTGGACCGGCCTCGTCAATGGCAAGATCGCCAAATTGCGTGGCATCCAGCGTAGGGTGGAGGATCACGTTCAGCCATTGCGCCGGGCATTGGCCGTCAATCCTGAAATCGACCTCCCAACGCCCATTGCCCAGCGGCCGCTGGCCATCCAGCGGTTGACGGTTGTCCGGGTCACAACCAATCGCCAGTTGCAGCGGCGACGTGCCCTGATGCCCCCCACCCGTCAGGCGGTAACTGGCACGATAGATTCCCGGCTTGAGCACCAGCAATTGCCGCAGGATCGGCATGGCCACCGGCGCGGCATTATGGATGAGCAAGCCACTTGCCCCCCCCTTGTCGCCCTTGCTCAATTCATAGGTGACATCACCATTGCCCCGCCAGGTCCAGGCAAAAGGTGAATCCGCATTGGCCGTGTCGGCCAACGTGGCGAAACCGGGATCGCCCACCAGCTTGTTCCCGGCCACCGGGCAATGCAAAGCCCAGACATTCCGGCCCAGCAAGGCATTACCGCTATTGGCCAGCGCAGCCGTCATGGATTTGACATCGGCACAACCAAGCGTGATCCCGGCGCGGCCGAGATCAACCAGCATCTGGCCACGCGCCTGCAGGACCTCGCCCTTGGTCCGCCAGCCTTCACGGGCATAGGCGCCCAGCCAGAGCGGGTGCTGGCGCATCTTTTCAAACAAGGCGGCGCGCAGTTCCGGCGTGGTTTCCCACGGCTCGATCAGCGGCGCATAGGTCAACAGATCGGAATGCTGGCGCAGGACAACGTCGAAACGCATCGCCGCATTGGGAATATCGCCCAACTGGAGCGCCTGCCCGATCCAGAACAATTGCGTGGAAAGCTCGCGCCAGCCCATCTTGGCCGAAACCGTGAAGGCCTCCAGCGCCTTGGGTTGCTCGCCCATCGCCACGCGGGCGGCGCCCAGCATGGCCGGGCCGGTGCTGTCGATTGGCGCCCGCTCGATCAGCATGCGCGCCATCCGCTCGGCATCGCGGGGCTGGGTCTGCGCGAGTTGCGGCGTCAGCCTTGTATCGAGTGATCGAACAGCCAGCGCATCCGGGACAATGGCGGCGATGACGGGATCATCCTCGCCGCCCGCGCGGTCCAGCGCGCTGGCGGCAGCGACGATCGAAAAGATCGCCGCTGCCGCAACTCCCAGATAGCGTATCCGGACGCTCAGACGCGAGGAGGATCGGGCCGACCTTCTCATGCGTTGGGCGTATAGCCATATTGATACTGATAATACTCATACCCGTAATAGGACGAGTAGCGGTTGTTCGACTTGAGCGGGTCGAACTTGGTCAGCACCGCGCCCAGGATCACCGGGCGCACCGCACGCAGGCGGCGCAGGGCGCCCTTGAGCGAACCGCGACGGCTGCGGTCGGCCTCGACCACAAAGATCACGCCATCGACCTGCGCGGCGATCAGCGGCGCGTCGGCCAGACCCAGCACAGGCGGAGAGTCGATGATCACCGCGTCGAAGCTGTTCTTTGCCTCTTCCAGCAATTCCTGAATGCGGGTGCCGGAAAACAGTTCGGTCGGGCTGGGCGGAATCGGCCCCGAGGTGACGACGTTCAGATTGGGCGTGGCGGTGGGCAGCATCACCTGCGACAGGCTTTCCAAACCCACCAGCGCGCTGGACAGACCCTTGTCATTGTCATTGTCCAGCCAGCGGTGCAGCGAGGGACGACGCAAGTCGGCGTCGATCAGGATGACCTTCTTGCCGGTACGGGCCAACGAAATCGCCAGCGACAGCGAGGTCGTGCTCTTGCCTTCGCCCGGCTGCGCGCTGGTCACGGACATGACCTTGGGCATGCCGGAACGGCGGATATAGAGCAGCGAGCCGCGGATCGAGTTGTAGGCTTCGGCCACCTGCGACTTGCGATCCTCCAGATCGCTGATCGGCTGGCCCGAGTTCGAGATCGGCACCACCCCCAGCAGCGGCAGGTTGATCTTCGGCTCGATATCCTCAGGGATGCGGATCGAGTCATCGAACTGATCCTTGATCGCCAGCGTCAGCGCGGCCGCGATGATCGAGAGCGTCAGCCCGATCAGGATGTTCTTGACCATGTCGGGCGAGGAAGGACGCAGCGGAACCTGCGCCTCGTCAACGACCGAGATGTTGCTGGTGCTGATACCCGCCGACGCGTTCAATTCCTTGTAGCGCTGGAGCAGACCGTCATAGACCTGACGGTTGGTATCGACTTCACGCGCCAGCAGGCCATAGCGCACCGTGCGGTCCTGCTCGTTGAGCGTTTCGGTTTTGAGCTGCTCGACCTTGGCATGCAGTTCGGACTCGGCCTTGACCGCCGCAGTATATTCGGACTTCACCGCATTGCGGATCGCATTGGCCGAGGTTTGGATCTGGCTGGTCACCGAGGCCAGTTGGGCCTCACCGGCGCGGATGCTGGGATAATCTTCCAGATGGCGTGCGCGATCCTGCTGCAGCGCTGCCGCAATGCCTGCGCGCTGGGTCAGCAATTGCTGGATGCCCTGGTTCGAAACGACTTCGGTCGCGCTCATCAGCGGGCCCTGGCTGATCGCGTTCCATCGGGCCTCGGCAGCGATGCGCTTGGACTGGGCCTCGCTGTAGGCGGCGTTCAACTGGTTCAGGCTCGACGCGGTGATCGACCCGCCCTGCTGCACGGCATCCTGCGAACTGGTCGAACCAAGCTGCGAGGCGTTCATACGAATAAGGCCTGCCTCGCGGGTATAGGCGTTGAGCGCCCTTTCGGAATCCTCCAGCTTCTGCTTGACCTCCACCAGCTGATTGGCGAGGAATTCACGCGCATAGCTCGAGCTCTGGAACTTGCGCTGCAGGTTGAATTGGATGAATTCCTTAACGTAAGTGTTCACGATGAGCGCCGACATGTCCGGGCTGTTGCTCTCGAAGGACACTTTCATCAGGCGCGAGCTGTGCGGCAGATCGACCGTCAGATTGCGCATCAGCATGTTGACCACTGCGATCTGGGCCGCCTGCGGCGTCATCTTCGCCAGCGCGCCTTTACGGCTCTGCGAGGCAAAGAAAGCCTCGCTGCGCGTCAGGTTAAGCGTGTGCGAAACGCGCTCGGCCATACCCCGGCTTTTGAAGACATCGACCTGCGTCTGCAGGAAACGCTCGGTATCGAGCGCGCTGCCCGACGCCTGATTGTCGGTGTCCTCATCCTGATCCTTGAGGAAGCGGCCGCCCGAATTGTTGACCTGAATATCCGCGCTGGCCTTGTAACGCGGCGTGGTCAGCAGCGTTACAATGACCGTGATCGCAAAAACACCCAGAAAGATCAGGATGATCAGGCGCAAGTTGGCGCGGATGGCGGCAAAGACATAGCGGGCGTTGAGCCCCCCTTGTCCTTCGCCTGGCAGCAAATCGTCCTCAATCTGCGGCTGAAAATGCTGGTCGGCAAGAAGAGCCGATTCGTCGTGATGACCTGCGTTAACCACGGAGCGTCTCTCTCTGCCAATTACAAGTTACGGAAAACGTAGAAAGCATTGAACAGCGGCGCGGCCTGAAGGATGTCATGCCAGGTGCCCTTGACCGCCGAACGGCCCACAACCACAACGTCGCCCGCCACGATCTGGGGATCGGGCGCGCGGCCGGCGCGGATGTAGCCGAGATGGAAACGGGCAACCAAACGCTCCCCATTCACTTCGCGGAACACCACCACTTCATCCAGCTTGGCGTCCTTGGTCGTGCTCTGCGCCAGCGCCAGCGCGCCCAGCAGGGTCATGCCCGGCGAGGCTTCGAAGCGCCCGGCCTTTTGCACCTGACCTTCGACGGTCACGCTGCTCTTGTTATGCTCGACAATACTGATCGCAACCTGCGGGTCGCGAATATAGCGTGCAGCGAGCCGTTCGGTGATTTCTTCACGCAATTCACCGATCGTGCGCCCGCTGGCATCAAGCTCACCGGCCAAAGGCATCTGAACCTTGCCACCGCCATCGACCCAGTATTGCTCTGAGGTCAGATCCGGCTCATTCAGCACGCGAATATAGAGGCGGTCGCCCGGCTGGATGGCGCCCTCCTTGATGCCCACCGGCTTGACCGGGATCACATCATAGGCAGCAGCGCCCGAAGGCATGTTCAACGCCGGATGTGTACCGCATCCTGCGCAAAAGACGCTTGTACCAATCAGGAACAATAAAGTTTTGCGAGGAGTCATACTTGGTCTCTCACTTGCCATAATCCGCAGGATTTGCCTTGGGATTAAGAAGAATGGCGGCGCATAGGGCAGCAATGCCCGCCAAAGACATCGAACGCAACGGGTAATCCACCAGCGAATGCAACCCTATAACGCAAAGTGCCAAAGTGACACAAAAAAGCTGTCCGCGTGACCTCTTGTCCGCAGCCATCAAACCTTTGACGACACCCACCACCAGCAAGATCGCGATTGCACCAAAGGCGATCACACCGGCATATCCCGCCTCAAGAAGCAGTTCGAGATAGTCGTTGTGCGCGCGATTGACATAGGTGTCGGCAACCGCTTCGGCAGGCTCGTAAATATTGAAAACAGGGACAAATGTTCCCATCCCGGCGCCGGCGGGCAACATCTGACGGGCCGCATACAGCGAGTTGGTCCAGATTTGCGGACGCGTGTCATGATCCAGCGAAAATCGGTCCAGCGCCACCATCAAGGGCGAAGTATCGGGCAGAAATGAATAGGTCCCCGCGGCAATCGCGCAGACACCGGCAAGCGAAATAAATAGGTTCGCCCAGCGCAATTTCAGCCAGGGCCGGATCAGCGCAATCTGTCCGGCCACCACCAGCGGAAGCATCATGATGCCGGTGCGCGAACCGGTCAGAACCACCGCCAGCGCCAACGCCAGATCAGCCACCCCGACCAGCCCGATCACCAACCAGCGCTGATCAGGCAGGATGTGACGCTGAACCAGATCGCGCATGAAAGCCGCCGCGCAGAGCATGGCCACCAGCAGGACATCGGCCTGGCTGTTCGGATTATTCTGGAACCCCCGCAACCGCACCTTGCCGCCGTTTGCCGGATAAATCGCAAATATACTGTCCGGCGCGCCATTGAGCTGCACCACCGCCGGAACCAGCGACAAAAGCGCCACGACCAGGACCACGCCCAGCACCAGTGTCCGCCCCGAGCGCCCGATCGACGCGACCATGACCAGCACCATTGCGGCGCTCACCATGCTCAAAAGGCTGGAAAAGCTCAGCGCAGGATCCATCGAAAGCGGCCGCCACGTGTCGGCCCGTCCGATCAGCGCCAGACTGTCCACCTCGATCTGGCGCCCCGGCAGGCTGTGCCAGACCTGAGGCGGCAAGGGAACAAGTTGAACCAGCGGGACGACCAGCAGAAGGAAACCCACCACCCAAACCGCCTTGGGGATCGCACGAAACTGGCTTTCCGGGATTTTCCATAGCCACAGCGCCGCAATCACCGCCACACAGATCTGCACAAACAGCTCTGGCAGAGGATGGCCAATGCCACCTCCGCCAAAGGTCATGGTGATCGCCACAGCGAAAACCACCAGCGGCGTCACCACGCCCTGTTCTTTTGCTAATCTGCGTAAAATTGGCATAGAATGATTTTGACAGGAAATGCGGCAACCGCAAGAGTTATTGAACATATTTGGTGTTCAACAACGAAAAAACCAACCGCTTTGCACAATTGTGAAAAAATACTGCCCAGCATGACTGGCACCTGAACAAACATCCTTACCAAAATCGCCCAAGCCATTAACAATAGCGACCGAAATATACTTTCCGGTCCAAAATTCACGACTTCCAGATCAGCGGCTGGATGCGCTGGGCACTACCGAAACCACGGTCGCCACCAGAATGCCGCTGAATCCGGCCTGCCACACGCGCCAAAGGCCATCTGTGCCGCGGAACGTGTCACCCGCCTGCGGTCCGGCCATCGCTTTTTCGCAGGGCGCCGCCTTGGCAGCACCAAACTGGCGAAGAGGAACACAGCCTACGGCCACCTTGGGCTTTACCGCCATCAACCGGGCAACCGGCAGCGAGGCAGAGGGGCGCGAATTACTATCCGCAGGAGCCGACGCGACCACAAGGCCGGACGCGGCAAGCATCACGATCAAATTTGCAGCCACAGACTTTCCCCTTAAAACTACTTATGTACTTTACCATGGAGAAGGGAGGGAATCTACACTAAAGCGATAAACGGAGGCACGAAGGAACCAATTTGGTTCGCGCAGCTCACTAAAAGATTTGGCGGAATACAGCCTGCAGTCTCTCGCACCAAACCAATAACTTAGCCGATCACCCACCCCATCACCATCCTTACCGACAACCAAGACCGCATAGAAAAAGCCCCCCGGTTGGACCGAGGGGCTCTTTATCCGACGATAAGCCGTTGATTAACGGCTGGACGCCGGCGGAACAACCGCGATCACCCCAGCGGTAACGCCCGCCGTGACGCCCGCGTTGATCAGCAGATTCGTGGGGTTGAAGCCGGGGGTCGGAACCCCGTTCGACCCGGCCTGAACCTTTTCGCAAGCGACCATCTTCTTGACCATCTTCTTGCCGGAGTTCAGCGAGGTGCAGCCCAGAGCCGAAGCCTTCGCCGGGGTAATCAGCGCAGCATGGGCAACAGGCAGAGCAGCAGCGCTGCGGGTATTATTGGAAACAGGAGCCGCCGAGGCCACAAGGCCAGAAGCGGCGAGCACCACGATCAGGTTAGCAGCCATTTGGAATTCTCCTTCATTACGTAGTTATACATATAACAGGACAAATCCCATAGTCCAGTTGAAAGTCTTTAACATCTCGCGTTCGCAGCATACTTCTTGGCCCCGAAACACCGATGTGGATAGTCTCAACCAGTCCTGGTCCCATCCCGGTTCAGCCGCACCGCAACCGGCATCTTGCCCGAATCGCCTTGCCTGCCGGTCTTGACACATCGCAGCACGGCCCGGCAGGCGCGTTCCTCAGAAAGCCCGCGAATGTACCACGACCCGCACCGTCATCAGCATGATCCAGATATCGCGCCACAGCGACCAGCCATGCAGATACTCCAGATCCGCATAAAGCCGGTCGGTCAAATCCTCCTCGCGGTCGGTCGCGCCGCGATAGCCGCGGATCTGCGCCAAGCCCGTCAGACCGGGCTTGAGCGCATGACGCTCCCAATAACGCGGATCCACTTCCCAGAACAACTTGCCGCCGGCCATTGAACCGGTCGCATGCGGGCGCGGGCCGACAAGGCTCATATCGCCGCGCAAGACATTGATAAGCTGCGGCAGCTCATCAATACTTGTGGAACGGATGATCTTGCCCACGCGGGTGATCCGCTTGTCGTCCTTGGCCGCCGACTGCGTGCCGTTCCGGCCGATCTTGTTCACGCTCATGCTGCGGAACTTGAAGATCGGGAAGAAACGGTTGCCGCGGCCCACGCGCCGCTGGACAAAGAACACCGGCCCACCATCTTCCAGCTTGACCGCCAGCGCGACCAACAACAGGATCGGCGAGAGCAGCAACAGGGCCGACCCGGCGACAATCGCGTCGAGCATCCTTTTTTGCAACCGGTCGCGCAGCCCCATCGGCCCGACCGACACCAGCAAAAGCCCATGCCCGTTCGCAATCCGCGCCCCTTGCGCGGAAAGTTCGAGCACGGTGTCATCCACCACCTCGCCCGCGACATTCGCGCCCTTGAGGATGATCGACCAATTCGCGCGCCGTTCGGGCACCGAACTGATGACCACGCGATCGGCATTGCGGATGATCATCCCGATCCGGTCCAGCGCATGGGGATCATCCAGCACCGGGGCCAGAGCAAAGCTCTGCGCCGAAACGTGGAAAGCGCCATGCAGCGTGATATCGGGGCCTCCGTCGTCGATCACCAACTGGTTGATGACCGATACGCCGCAGCGCCATCGCACAAAGCGGCGCATGGCCACGCGATTGACCAGCACGAACAGCGCCGAGAGCACCACGCCAATAGTGAACAGGGGGCGCGAGTAATGATCGGTCGAACGCGCGTAAAAGGTAATGAACGTGATCACCGCCACGGACAGGCCCAGCGCCAGCAAGGAACGTATGACGCTGTGACTGGTGCTGCGAAGGGATTCGATCGAATAGGAGTCGTTATACAGCGCAATGGTCAGATAGACCGGCAGGACAAGCTGCGAGAGCATCAGCGTTGCGCCGGAAAAAGTCTCGGTGCGCAAATAGCCGGCGAGCGCAAATCCAGCCACAATCGCCAGAACATCGCCCAGAATAAACGCGAGATAGCATTGGAGACGACGCTGCTGCAACGAAGGCATCAGCGGCATGCGCAATGCTTTGGCTCTTGCCTTGGCCCGTTTACGCAACGAACCGGACACACGTGCTACTGGCGCGTTCATGCTTGCTCCACCCTGCTAATTTTGCCGCATCAACGTCGGTTCGTGCCAGGCGCGAGGCCTTAACACTTCCAATCTTGTCACCCTAGTAAAACCACTAACACACCGCTGCATTGCAGCAAACCTAAAAATTCGCCGAGCCTTCTTCAGAACTTCTTATGTTTCCCGAAAAGGTTAAACAAAACAGCGGCTAGGAGCGTGATTTGGCATAGCGGGCAATTTCCGCAAGTTCCTGAGCAAGAAGCAATTCTGCGCTGTGGTTATTGGCCATCAGGCTGCGATGGAGCGCCATCAGACGTTGGGCGAGTCGGGCAAGGGCGCGCCCGCGCCAGACCCGCAACTGGCGGCTAAGGTCCGGAACATCCTTGAAAAAAACCCGGCGCGATGCCTTCTCCCCCTCCATAAAGGCGGAAATATCCGGGTTGGTTCCGAGTCGCCCGGCCAATTGTGCCAATTGGGCAACACGTCGCTCAAAAGCGAGCAGCAGCCCGACCGGATTAAGCTCCAGTTCAGCCATCCGGCGCAGCTCGCCCTTCAGTCTGCCGCTGTCCCCATTCAGGACAGTGTTCACCAATGTGGTAAAGCCATCCTCTTCGGTTTTGGCCCCTACCGCCTCAAAGGCCTCCAGCGTGGCCGGGCGCGGACGTTCGGGCGTGGCATCCAGATAAAGCGCCAGTTTGGTAACTTCGGACGCTGCCAGACGGGTGTCGAGCCCGACCGCAGCCGCAATACGCTGGGCCAATTCGCGATCCATCGGCGCCCCGGCCGCATCGGCCATCTGGCGCACCGAAGCCGTTACCGATGCCAGATCGGGCGGATAGAACATCGCCACCAGCGCATCCTCGCGCTTTTCCAGCAGTTTGGCCGTACGCGCCTTGTCGCTGGCATTGGCGGCCTGGATGATCACTGGACAGGGCGCGACATCGCCGGTGACCAGATTTTCGACCGCATCATAGACTTCATCGCCCGAACAGCGCACCCAGATATGACGTGTATCGCCAAACAGTGATGTCGAGCGCGCCTCATCGCCCAACCGCACCGGGTCGCGCTTCAACTCCGCGCCGGTCAGTTCCACCCGCTCGCCCGGATCGGGCAGCAGCGAGGCGATGCGAAAGGCCGCATCCTGAACACTGGCATCATCCGTGCCGCACAGAAAGAACACGCGCATGGTCTGCGCGGCTCTTGGCGCTAGATTGGCAAAGTCGCGCTGGGTGGCTTTCATTGCCTCGCGCGCAGCTTTACGGCCAGATTGGTTACGATTCGCCCTGCAACCACGCGCGTCAGGTTCTCCAGCGCGGTCTGCTCGGCCGCCACCGTGGCATATTCGGACGAAACCACATCAAGGCCCGCATCCGACCCGGCCGTGGCATCCAGCAGGATCGCGCCGCTGGCCACATCGATCAACTGATAGCGCGCGCGCAGAATGCGCCGCTCGCGCCCCACTGTATTGTTCGACAGCAGGCCCAGGCCGAGCAACTGATCATCCAGCCGGACTTCCAGCCGATAGCGCGGCGTTGTTCCCTCGGGCGCGGCGCCCAGTTGATCGACCAGCGCATTATGCATCAGCCACCCGGCCTTGCCCTGAATGGGCGAGACCGAGATCGACCCCAGCCCCTGCGCCACGGCGGCATGCCCCCCGCCCGCATAGAGCGGCTGCAAAGCGCAGCCCTGCAAGGCGGGCAGCATGGCCAGAAGACACAGAGGCAGGAGAGGACGCATAATCAGACCACCAGATTGACGAGGCGATCGGGCACCACGATCACTTTCTTGACCGCAGCCCCTTCGAGCGCACGCTGCACCTTTTCCGAGGCCAAAGCCAGCGCTTCCAGCTCTTCTTTCGCGGTCCCCTTGGCCACGGTCAGCGTGTCGCGCAGCTTGCCCTTGACCTGAACCGCAATGGTCACCTCATCATCGACCAGCAGTGCCGGATCGACAGCGGGCCATGCGGCGTCAGCGATCAGATCGTCACCGATCGCTTCCCAGGCTTCTTCGGCCAGATGCGGCATCATCGGCGCGATCAGCAGCAGAACCGCGCGGATCGCGGCGCTGCGACTGGCGCTGGGCGCGGCCTTTTCGACCACGCCGGTCAGTTCGTAAATGCGCGCCACGGCCTTGTTGAAGCTCAAAGCTTCGATATCGGCGGCTACGGCATGGACGGTCTGATGGGTCTTGCGATCCACCGCTTTGTCCTCGCCACTTGCCGCAGCGTCATATTGGCCGAACAGGCGCCACAGGCGCTGCACAAAGCGCGCGCAGCCTTCGATCCCGGCCTCGCTCCACGGAAGATCGCGCTCGGGCGGGCTGTCCGACAGCATGAACCAGCGGATCGCGTCGGCGCCATAGGTCGCCACGATCTCGTCGGGGTCCACCACGTTCTTCTTGGACTTCGACATCTTGATGACGCGGCCGATTTCGACCGGTTGGCCATCGGCCTTGAGCGTCGCGCCCTCGCCGGTGCGGATGATGTCGCCGGGCGCATACCAGACCGGCTGACCGTTCGACGGATCGATCCGGCTATAGGTCTCATGCGTCACCATGCCCTGCGTGAACAGGCTGGCGAAGGGCTCCTTCACGTCGATCTTGCCGATGCGGGCCAGAGCGCGGGTCCAGAAACGGGCATAGAGCAGGTGGAGGATCGCATGTTCGATCCCGCCGATATACTGCCCCACCGGCAGCCAGCGGGCGATTTCGGCCGGGTCAAACGGCGCATCATCGGGCTGGCTGGCAAAGCGCAGGAAATACCAGGAGGAATCGACGAAAGTATCGAGCGTGTCGGTCTCGCGCCGCGCGGCATGGCCGCATTGCGGGCAATCGACATGCTTCCACGTGGGATGGCGGTCCAGCGGATTGCCGGGCACGTCAAAGGTGACATCCTCGGGCAGCGTCACGGGCAGGTGCTTCTTGGGCACCGGCACCACGCCGCAGACCTCGCAATGGATGAAGGGGATGGGCGTGCCCCAATAGCGCTGGCGCGAAACGCCCCAGTCGCGCAGGCGCCACACGGTCTTGCCCTCACCCCAGCCTTCGGCCTGCGCCTTGGCGATGACGGCGGCCTTGGCCGCGTCCACATCCATGCCGTTGAGGAAGCGCGAATTCACGATCACGCCGGGGCCGGTATAGGCCTCGTTGCCTTCGAACACCGGATCGGCATTCTCGCCATCGGCCACAACGCGCGTCACGGGCAGGCCATATTTGCGCGCGAAATCAATGTCGCGCTGGTCATGCGCTGGGCAGCCGAAGACGGCGCCCGTGCCGTAATCCATCAGCACGAAATTGGCGATATAGACCGGCAGTTGCCATTGCGCGTCGAGCGGATGCGCCACCCGCAGACCAGTGTCAAAGCCCAGCTTTTCCGCCGTTTCCAGCTCGGCTGCGGTCGTCCCGCCCTGCTTGCACAGGGCGACGAAATCGGCCACCTCGGCGCGCTCGGCGGCCAGTTTCTGGGCAATCGGATGATCGGCGGCAATGGCGACAAAGCTGGCGCCGAACAGCGTGTCTGGGCGGGTCGAATAGACCTCGACTTCAACATCGCCCTTGAAGGTGAACTGCAGCCCCTGGCTCTTGCCAATCCAGTTTTCCTGCATCAGCTTGACCTTGTCGGGCCAATGTTCAAGCCCGTTCAAACCTTCGAGCAATTCATCGGCAAAGTCAGTGATCTTCAAAAACCACTGGTTCAGCTTGCGCTTTTCCACCAGCGCGCCGCTGCGCCAGCCGCGCCCGTCGATCACCTGTTCATTGGCCAGAACAGTGTTGTCGACCGGGTCCCAGTTGACCGTCGATTCCTTGCGATAGACCAACCCGGCGGCGTACAGGTCGAGAAACAGCGACTGTTCCTGACCATAATACTCCGGTTCGCAGGTGGCGATCTCGCGGCTCCAGTCGAGCGCGAAGCCAAGGCGCTTCAACTGTGCCTTCATGTTGGCGATATTGTCGCGGGTCCAGCCGCCGGGGTGAACGCCCTTTTCCATCGCGGCGTTTTCGGCCGGCATGCCAAAGGCGTCCCAACCCATCGGATGCAGCACTTCAAAGCCCTGCATCTTTTTGTAGCGGGCCAGAACGTCGCCCATCGTGTAATTGCGCACATGACCGATATGGATGCGCCCGCTGGGATAGGGGAACATTTCCAGGACATAGGAACGCGGCTTGGCGCTCTTGTCATCGGCCCGGAAGCTCTGCTTCTCGTCCCACACGCGCTGCCACTTGCCATCGGCAACACTGGAATCGAAACGCTCACTCATTTGCTCATGCCCTTTATACCAGAAAGCCTCCCGACTTGCCGGTACGGGGGCAAGGCAGGAGGCAAACGGTCAGAATTGATGTTTACTTGATCAGCGTGGCCTGACGCAGATCGCGCGCCTTGGTCAGGATGACGTCCTCAAGGCGCTGCACCGTGGCGGCGGCCACGGGCGCATCAACCCAGAATCCATCCTTCGACACCTGACGCGAGGCGCTCACGCGCAGCGCATCCGAGCGCAGATCCTTGTCGAGAATCGCAATGGTCAGCTTCATCCGCTCGCCCGGATTCGACGGATTCGAATACCAGTCGGTCACGATCACGCCGCTGTTCGCATCGCTTTGCAGCAGGGGCATGAAGGACACCGAATCCAGCGCCGCGCGCCACAGATAGGCGTTCACCCCGATCGTGGTCAGGTTCGAGGGCGGCAGCGTCAGCGTGCTGCGGGTGACGCGGTGATGCTTGATATGGATCGGGTTATGCACGCGCATATTGCCGATCTTGCACCCGCCCAGCGCCAGCAGGGCCAGAGCCACCGCGCCCCCACGCAGCATCGGACTGATAAACTTACGGGCAGGAGCCTTGCTGGCCATCATCGGTTCTGCACTTTCCGTCTCAAAAACCCAAAATGCTTGGGCCCCAAAAAACTGTTCTTCCACGCTCCGCCGACGCTGACGCGCGCGCAAGGGCTGGCAAGTCTCTATAACCGCCAAAAAGCGCGCGACAAGGGGCGTTGGGCAGGCTTCTTTCATGGCCAGCGATGGCGTGAACCTTGGCTGAACATGACTTTGAGCAGGATAGGGCCGTGCAGCCAAGGTTCATCATGGCGCGCTTAGGATTTGAGGTGTATGGATATTGGCGCCGGAAAGACCCGGCTGTGATTCACGAATGATGAAACAGGCAACGCTTTCTTTGGTCCCGCGCAGTTCGATGCCCGCTCTGGTCATGGCCGGTGCTGTCGGGCTGCTTGCGCTGCCCAGCGCGGTGCTGGCCTTTTCCACCCGGTTTGAAACCGCCGCCGAAAGCGGCGATTCCCGCGCCGGTCAGGACAATTACGCCCCCAGCAGACTGGATGCCCGCGCGGCCCGCGCCCTGGCCGCGCGCGAGCAGGCCCAGTTCATGCAGGGCAAGGAAGCGCTGTTTCACTTCACCCCCGCAGGCCTTGCCGCGCGGCCCGACCGGTCGGTGACGGTGGCGGTGCGGGTGGATGCCGAAACCGCGCGGGCCATCGTCGTGCGCGGCCCGGCCCAGCGGATTGCCGCCCCCGGCCCCAACACGCGCGTGGCGCCCAATGCCTACAATCTTGGCCTGTCGCGCGGGTATCAGAGTTTTTCGACGCTCACCTCGACCTATTCGCTGCCCGGCAATGATCACGCCAAGCACGACATGCCCGATCTTTCGGCCTTTCCCCGTGTGGAGAGCGGCAGCGATTCGCGGCTGGCGCCCCATATTCAGCTGGTCGATCGCGAAAGGGCGGGCCGCGCGCCGCGCACGCTGGAAAGCTTTGGCGAGCAGAGCGTCGATGTGGGCGGCTCCTATCGCGTGACGCGCAATTTCGACGTAACGGCAGGGGTGCGCTATTCGCAGGACCGCGACCGGCTGAAACCCACCAATGACACCAAGTCGGACAGTCAGGCTGTCTTTGTCGGCACACAATTCCGATTCTGACCGCACGCGCCTATTTGACAGACAATTGGCGCAAAAAGCGGGCCAATCGGCGCCGGATTGTAAGTGAACCATCCAATGCTGCAAATGCGTGAGCCGAAGATTTACCTCGCATATGCAGCATATGCCGCAATTTACCTCCAGTCTTGCGCTAAACTGCGCAATTTTTGCGCGTGATGGGCCGCCAACTTACTTGCCACTGTCGCATTGCGCCGATAGCACTTAGGCATCTGCTGTTTTCTGGCCGATTTCTTCTGGAGGAAATGCATGACGCGAGTGGCAATCGTTACAGGTGGTACGCGGGGCATTGGTGAGGCAATCAGCCTCGCGCTCAAGGATCTGGGATATACGGTTGCGGCGAATTACGCGGGCAATGAAGAAAAGGCCAAAGCCTTCACCGAGGCCACGGGCATTGCCGCCTACAAATGGGACGTTGGCGATCATGAGGCCACTCTGGCCGGTGTGGCGCAGGTCGAGGCCGATCTGGGCCCGGTCGATGTGGTGGTCAACAATGCCGGCATCACGCGCGACGGCGTGCTGCATCGCATGACCTTCGAGAACTGGAACGAGGTGATCCGCGTCAACCTTGGCGGCTGTTTCAACATGGCCAAGGCCACTTTCCCCGGCATGCGCGAGCGCGGCTGGGGCCGCATCGTCAACATCGGCTCGATCAATGGTCAGGCGGGCCAGTATGGCCAGGTCAACTATGCCGCCGCCAAATCGGGCATCCACGGCTTCACCAAGGCGCTGGCCCAGGAAGGCGCCAAGTTCGGCGTGACCGTCAATGCCATCGCGCCCGGCTATATCGACACGGAAATGGTGGCTGCGGTGCCTGCCCCGGTGCTGGAAAAGATCGTGGCCAAGATCCCGGTGGGCCGCCTTGGCCATGCCGAGGAAATCGCGCGCGGCGTGGCTTTCCTGTGCAGCGAGGACGCGGGCTTTGTCACCGGCTCGACCATGAGCATCAACGGCGGACAGCATATGTATTGATGGAATCGCGGTTTACGTGATTTGAGAAAGGGCGCGGGTCGAGAGGCTCGCGCTTTTTGTGTTTCAAGGCAAGTGAATCACGGGGGTCCGGCCCTCGTGGCTCCGTGATACTGTCTTTGTTGCGCTAGGGCTTAAGCATTGGGTGTCGGACTCGATGATCTATGAGCCTGCGGCGCAAACAGAGATGTCTCCACCGCGTCGCAGGCTTTTCAATTATTGGCCGCCCCCCGCCAGCCAAGCGCCACCCCATTAACGGGATTGCAAAGGGCCGCCGCCCTTTGCCCGCCGGAGGCATCTTTCCCTCCCCCTCCGCTGCCACTACACTCCCCCCATGCCGCCACCCTATCACCCCCCCGTCAAACGCTCGGTCGAGATCGCCGGCCACAAGACCTCGATCAGCCTTGAACCCCTGTTCTGGGACATGCTGCGCGAGGCTGCGGCGCGCGAAGGGGTGTCGGTCAACGCGCTGGTAGCGCGAATCGATGCTGAACGGATTGCCTGCGATACTCCTCCCGGACTGGCCGGGGCGGTGCGGATCTGGCTGGTCACTCAACCATTCGTCGCGGTTGATACACGCCCCACCTTAGGCTAAAATACCTAGATTAACCATAGTCATCGCGGCAGGTGCCCTGGGCATATCCGTAAATCTGCGATGACAGGTATAACGGAGGGGGATTTTTCATGCGCAAGATTCACGCGATTTCGAGCCTTGCCCTGCTGGCCTTCGCGCTGTGCGGCCAGCCTGCTTTGGCCGCGACCAGAAAGAAACCCGTCAAGCACAAGCCGGTGACCGCCGCCGCGCCTGCTCCCGCCCCGGTTGCTGCGGCATCCCCCGCGCCGGTGATGCAAAAGACCCGCGTGTGCGACACCACCAGTTCGACCACCGGGGCCGTGGCCGGTGCCGCTCTGGGCGCGGTTTTGGGCAATAAGGTGATCGACAAGGGCGTGTTGGGCACAGCAGGCGGCGCGGCGGCGGGCGCTTTCGCCGGACAGGCGATCGAGCGCACGCTGACCGCCAAGCAGCGGTGCCGCGAAGTCGAAACCCCGGTCAAGCCTTAAACCATAGGGAACAGTTCGTCGCAAAAACCGTTCATCTTGAGTTGAACTTGGTTGGCGCTTTATGGCGTCAGCCAAGTCAAAACAGGAGACGCCTTATGCCGAATTTCATCAAATTGATCGCCATGTCCTCGGCGCTGGCAGTGGTGGCAGCACCCGTGATGGCCGATGCCCGCCCCGCCAAGCGCGTGGTCAAGGTTTGCCGCAAGTCGAGCGGCACGGCGGGCCTGATCGCGGGCGGCGCGGGCGGCGCGCTGCTGGGCCATGCCGCGCTGGGCGGGCCGGTCGGGATGGTGGCGGGCGCGGTGGGCGGCGCCTTTGCCGGCCGCGCGATCGACCGCACGATCACCGCGAAAAAGCGCTGCCGCTATGTCGAGGCGCGCCGTTGACACAGGGTTGACCCGGCGGTTCGGATAACCGCCGGGTCTCTGGCTCAATCGCCGCCGACGCGTTCGATCTCGGCGCCCATCAGAGCAAATTTCTCTTCCAGCCGCTCATAGCCGCGATCGAGGTGATACAGGCGGTGGACCGTGGTCTGACCCTCGGCGGCAAGCCCCGCAATCACCAGACTCATCGAAGCGCGAAGGTCCGTCGCCATCACTTCGGCCCCTGTCAGACGCGGCACGCCATGGACGATGGCAACCCGGCCCTTGGTCTCGATCCGCGCGCCCATGCGGGTCAGTTCGGGCACATGCATATAGCGGTTTTCAAAGATCGTTTCGGTCAGCACGCTGGTGCCCTCGGCGCGGGTCAGCATGGCCATCAACTGCGCCTGCATGTCGGTGGCGAAACCGGGATAGGGCGCGGTTGAAACGGTGACCGGGCGGATCGGGCCGTTGGCAGCGACGAAAATGCTGTCCTTGCGCGGTTCGACATGCACGCCCGCCTCGCGCAGGGCGGCAAGGGTGGCGTCCATTTCATCGGCGCGCGCGCCCAGCAACTCGACCTCGCCCCCGGTGATCGCGGCGGCGCAGGCATAGGAGCCGGCCTCGATTCGGTCGGGCATAACCTGATAGGTTGCGCCATGCAGGCGCTTTACACCGTGAATGGTCAGTTCCGACGTGCCGATGCCCTCGATCTGGGCGCCCATCGCCACCAGCAGGTTGCACAAATCGACGATTTCGGGTTCGCGCGCCGCATTGTGCAGGCGGCAGGTGCCATTGGCCATGCTGGCCGCCATCAGCGCGTTTTCCGTCGCGCCCACCGACACCACCGGGAAGGCATAGCGCCCGCCGGGCAGCCCGCCATCGGGCGCAATCGCGCGGACATAGCCAGAAGTCAGCTCGATCGTGGCCCCGAATGCCTCCAGAACCTTCAGATGCAGGTCGATGGGCCGGTTGCCGATCGCGCAGCCGCCGGGCAGCGACACCGTCGCCTCGCCTGCGCGGGCCAGCAGCGGGCCCAGCACCAGAATCGAGGCGCGCATCTTGCGCACCAGTTCATAAGGTGCGGTCGTGCTGGTCAGGCGCGTGGCCTGAAGGGTCATAACCCGACCAAAATCCTCTGGCCTTGTCCCCGCGATCGACGTAGAAACGCCGAACTGGTTCAGCAGGTGCTGAAACCCGTCCACGTCGGCCAGACGCGGCAAATTGCGCAGGGTCAGGGGTTCCTCGGTCAGCAGCGCGCAAGGCAGCAGGGTGAGGGCCGAATTCTTGGCTCCCGACACCGGAATGGCTCCGGAAAGTCGCTTGCCACCGCGAATGATGATTTTGTCCATCGCCACCGTTTAGGAGGCATTTGTGCTGTCGGCAATGGGCCGATTGTGAAAGGCTGGGACGAAAAAATTAACCAAGTTGTAGAACTTGTAATTTAGGTAAAACTACAGCTAATTCGGCTAAGATGTCGGGAACGAAAGCGAGAAATGATGATGCATTCGCGTGAAATCAAGCCCGTCCGCAAGGCGGTATTTCCAGTAGCTGGCCTCGGTACGCGCTTTTTGCCCGCAACCAAGGCAATCCCGAAGGAAATGCTGCCGATCGTTGATCGCCCTTTGATCCAATACGCCGTCGATGAGGCGCGCGAAGCCGGTATTGAAGAGATCATTTTTGTCACCGGCCGCGGCAAGACCGCGATTGTCGAACATTTCGACACCGCCTTCGAACTCGAATCGACCATGAAAGAGCGCGGCAAGGCGCTTGACGTGCTCGAACCCACCCGGATCAAGCCGGGCAATCTGGTCACCGTGCGCCAGCAGGTGCCGATGGGGCTGGGCCATGCGATCTGGTGCGCGCGCGCGATCGTGGGCGATGAACCTTTCGCCATCATTCTTCCCGATGAACTGATGGTCGGCAAGAAGGGCTGCCTCAAGCAGATGGTCGAGGCCTATAACCAGACCGGCGGCAACCTGATCTCGGTGCTCGAAGTGCCGCGCGATGAAGTGTCCTCCTATGGCGTGATCGCGCCGGGCAAGTCCCAGGGCAATTTGACCGAGGTGACCGGTCTGGTCGAAAAGCCCAAGGTGGAGGCGGCGCCCTCGAACCTGATCATCTCGGGCCGCTATATCCTTCAGCCCGAGGTGATGACCGTGCTGGAAACGCAGGGCAAGGGTGCGGGCGGCGAAATCCAGCTGACCGACGCCATGGCGCAGATGATCGGCCAGCAGCCGTTCCACGCCGTGACCTTTGAGGGCAAGCGCTATGACTGCGGCTCGAAGGTGGGCTTTGTCGAGGCGACGCTGGCTCTGGCGCTGGAGCGCGAGGATATGGGCGCCGAAGTGCGCGAAATGGCACGCAGGCTGCTGGGCGAATACGTCCCTGCCTGATAGGGCCCGCCTGATCGGGTGGACGGACAGACAAGGGCGCGAAGGGCGATCCCCCTCGCGCCCTTTGCTTTGCCCCCTTTTCCATGGCGCAGGCACAGAAAAAAGGCGCGAAGGGATCGCTCCCCTCGCGCCTTTTTGGGATGCCGAAAAGTTTTATGCCGCGATCAGGCGGCTTCCTTATCCACCCATTCAGGATAGAAGGCAGGTTCGCGGGTGGACCAGCCCGGCGCGGTGGCCGCCGCTTCGCTGATCGACTGCAACAGCTTCTTGCGCCGTTCGGGCCGGATCTGGGGCAGCGCCGCCGCCGCACAGAAAGCCGAAGGCAGCCAGGGCCGGATATCGGCCCCCAGCAGGCGCTCGTAAAGGAAGCGATAGGCCGAAAATCCGGTGATCTTTTCCTGCGCCAGATCGAAAGCGGTCAGCCGCACCAGCTTGCCCAGAAAGCTTTCGAGCGCATCAAGGTTGGTCTCGCAGGGTTTTTCGCCGCGCAGGGCCTTCAATTCCTGATAGATCACATATTGGCTGCGGATGCTGGCACTTTCCGCCGCATCGCGCGCCCACAGCTTGAAAGCGTCCTGACGCCCCAGCCCCACATCGAGGCTGCGCTTGATGTAACGCTGTTCGCAAGGCGTGAAACCGGCAAATTCGCGCAGTTCGGCGATTGCGAGCGTGGCCGTTCCCGTATGTGCCATCTTCGTGATCCCTCGGCCCGGACGATTCCCGGCCTCAGGTTCAAATTGCGCTCAAGGTCTTGAAAAGACGTTAACCATCTTAAAGAAAGTCATAGGGGGCGCCCATTAGCGCCCCCGACCTATTTGTTTAGATCATGCTTGTTCAGATCATTCCGGCCAGCGGGCTGGAGGGATCGGCATATTTGCGCGTGGCCATGCGCCCGGCCAGATAGGCATCGCGCCCGGCCTCTACCGCCAGACGCATCGCGCGGGCCATGCGGATGGGGTCGCGGGCCTCGGCAATGGCGGTGTTCATCAACACGCCGTCCACGCCCAGCTCCATCGCCACGGCCGCATCCGAAGCGGTGCCCACGCCAGCATCGACCAGCACCGGCACTTTGGCGCCCTCGACGATGAGGCGGATCGTCACCTTGTTCTGAATGCCAAGCCCAGAGCCGATCGGCGCGCCCAAAGGCATCACCGCCACGGCGCCCGCTTCTTCCAACTGCTTGGCAGCGATCGGATCATCGACGCAATAGACCATCGGCAGGAAGCCTTCCTTGGCCAGCACCTCGGTCGCCTTGAGCGTCTCGCGCATGTCGGGGTAAAGCGTGCGCGCCTCGCCCAGCACCTCCAGCTTGACCAGATCCCAGCCGCCCGCCTCACGCGCCAGTCGCAAAGTGCGGATCGCATCCTCTGCCGTAAAGCAACCGGCGGTGTTGGGCAGATAGGTAACCTTTTTGGGGTCGATGAAATCGGTCAGCATCGGCGCCTTGGGGTCCGACACGTTAACCCGGCGCACCGCCACGGTGACGATTTGCGCGCCCGATGCCTCCAGCGCGGCGGCGTTCTGGGCAAAATCCCTGTACTTGCCGGTGCCGACGATCAGGCGCGAACGGAAAGTGCGCCCCGCAACTGTCCAGCTATCATCAGCACTCACGTCACCACCTCCCACAAAATGCACGATCTCCAGCACATCGCCCTCGGTCAGCGCCACTTGCGACAAAGTGCTGCGCGGCACGATGATCGCATTGCGCTCCACCGCGACCTTGGCCGGATCAAGGCCGATATCGGCCACGAGGTCGGCCACGCTGGCGCCATGGGCAATCCGGCGCGGCTCGCCATTCACTGTCAGGGAGATCTTTTCGCTCATGCCTCGCGCTATTGCGCGTCAGGCCGCGTGGCGCAAGTTCCGGATGTGGGCAAAGGCGAGAAGAATGACGCCCGGAACGGTCATCGCCATTTCCGGCAGGCCATGCGGCACCGCCAGACCCGCCGCCATCAGCACCAGCCCGAGGCAGCCCATGACCAACGGCTCGCGCCGCCCATGCCGCGCCAGCCCAAAGCCCAACCCCAGCGCGCCGATCGCAATCGCGGCCGCCAGACCATATTCATGCACCCGCGGATCAAGCAGCACGCCGCCGCCGATCCCCAGCAGGCCCACCAGCACCACACCCGACACGCAATGGATCAGACACAGCGCAGAAAGCGCAACGCCTAGGCGGTCAAGCCGGGCGCGAATCAGGGCAAGGGCAGGGGCGAACATGAGAGCTTCCGATATGTGATAATGTATCATGTGGCAAGGGATTAGATGTTTTCAAGCCCGCGCTTTTGTGTTCCGGCCATTTTTTTGAACCCTGCCCCGCCAGGCTCTTGCGATAAAAGGCCATTCATCGGATCAAGGCGCCCGCCCATGCCCATCGCGGGCGTGGCCAAGAACGCAGGATCAAGGAATGAAACAAGCCTCCAACGCCCGTCCCCTGCTGGTGGCGCGCTGGCTTTGGGTCGTGGCCGCGCTGGTGGCGGGCATTGTCGTGGTGGGGGGCATCACGCGCCTGACCGAATCGGGCGTCTCGATCACCGAATGGAAGCCGGTCAGCGGCGCCCTGCCCCCTTTGACCCAGGCCGCTTGGGAGGCCGAATTCGCCAAATATCGCGCCACGCCGCAATATATATTGATCAACGGCCCGGCGGGCATGACGCTGGCCACGTATAAGACGATCTTCTTCTGGGAATGGGTGCATCGGCTGCTGGCACGCGGGATCGGGCTGGTCTTTGCGCTGCCGCTGGCGATTTTCTGGGTCCGGCGTCAAATTCCCTCGGGCTATCATCTGCGGCTGGTGGCGCTGCTGGCGCTGGGCGGATTGCAGGGGGCGGTCGGCTGGTGGATGGTCAAATCGGGCATTGCCCATGATGTAAAGGTCAGCCACCTGCGTCTGGCCACCCATCTGGGCGTGGCGCTGTTTACGCTGGCCGGGCTGGTGTGGACGGCGCTCGACCTGCAGGCGCTGGCGCGCGGGCAGAAGCGCAGCCGGTTGACGGGGCTGGGCGCGCTGGCCGGGCTGGTGCTGGCGGTGCAGTTGGTGTGGGGCGCGTTTACGGCGGGCCTGCGCGCGGGGCATGTGACCGACGAATGGCCGCTGATGAACGGCCATTTCTGGCCCGGCCCGACCCAGAGCGGCGAGACTTTCCTGCAGGCGATCACGGGCGATCCCGCGATTGTCCATTTCCTGCACCGCTGGTGGGCATGGGTGGTGGTGGCCGTGCTGGTCGTGCTGGCACGGGCGCTCAAACAGCGCGGGCGGCGCGAGCCTTCGATCGCCATTCACAGCGCTTTTGGCACCCAGATCCTGCTGGGCATCGCCACGGTGATGAGCGGCGTGTCGATCCCGCTGGCCGTGGCGCATCAACTGGTGGGCGCGCTGCTGGTGGCGGCAACGGTCTGGGGCATGCATGCGCTGGGCAGCGAGCGCTGGTCGTGAGCGTACCTGTTCCTGTGCTGATCTGGAGCCCCTTTCCCGATGCGGACAGCGCGAAGGCGGTCTCTCGCGCGCTGGTCGAGGCGGGCCTTGCGGCCTGCGCCAATATCCTGCCCGCGATGGAATCGGTCTATGCGTGGCAAGGTGCGGTGCATGAGGGGGCCGAGGTCGGGGTGCTCTTCAAAACCAATGCCGATCTGCGCGAAAGTTGCATCGAGCGCCTGCGGGGCCTGCATCCTTATGAGGAGCCAGCGATTCTGGGCTGGGAATGCCCGCTTTCGCTGCCCGCGACCATGGCCTGGCTGGGCGCGCTGAAAGGGTGAAAAAGGCGCGGTATTATTTTACCGCAGCCTGAAAAGCCCAGAATGCTTGACTCTTGGGGCCATTTGCAACATTAGGCCCGCCACACCCCCCGCCGCGACCGCGTGGCGGGGTCGTCATTTATACGGGAACCAAAGCCATGAAGGCTCTCACCAAGGTCACCCGGTCGGTCAAGCCGGCTGAGGTGGAAAAGAAGTGGCATCTGATCGATGCCGAAGGTCTGGTGCTCGGCCGTCTTGCCGTCATCATCGCCAACACGCTGCGCGGCAAGCACAAGCCCACCTTCACGCCCCACGTTGACACCGGCGACCATGTTGTCGTGATCAACGCCGACAAGGTGCGTCTGACCGGCAACAAGCTGAAGAACAAGGTGTACTACAAGCACACCGGTTACGCCGGCGGTATCAAGGAAGTTACCGCTGCCAAGGTTCTGGAAGGTCGCTTCCCGGAACGCGTGATCGAAAAGGCTGTGGAACGCATGATCCCGCGCGGCCCGCTCGGCCGTCAGCAGATGCGCGCCCTGCACCTCTATGCCGGTGCTGAGCACCCGCATGCCGGCACCCAGCCTCAGCCGCTGGACGTCGCCGCCCTCAGCCGCAAGAACAAGGTTGGTGCGTAATGTCTGAAGAATTCTCCGCTCTGGCCGAAATCGGCACCGCTCCGGTGGCCGCTGCTCCTGCCGCTCCGCTGCGCGCTCGCGAAGTCGACGCTCAGGGCCGTTCGTATGCCACCGGCCGCCGCAAGGACGCCGTGGCCCGCGTCTGGATCAAGCCCGGCACCGGCAAGATCACCGTCAACGGCCGCGATCAGGAAGTGTACTTCGCTCGCCCGACCCTGCGCCTCGTAATCAACCAGCCCTTCGGCGTGGCTGACCGTTCGGGCCAGTATGACGTTGTCTGCACCGTCAAGGGTGGTGGCCTTTCGGGTCAGGCCGGCGCTGTGAAGCACGGTATCGCCCAGGCTCTGGCCAAGTTCGAGCCCGCCCTGCGCGGCGCCGTCAAGGCCGCCGGCTTCCTGACCCGCGACCCGCGCGTCGTTGAACGTAAGAAGTACGGCCGCGCCAAGGCTCGCCGCAGCTTCCAGTTCTCGAAGCGTTAATCGTTTCAGGAATGGCGAAAAAGGGGCGGTCCGGCAACGGGCCGCCTTTTTTCATGGGCGCTTATGGCCGCTGCGAGAGCAGACGCGCGCGCTCGGCCAGACGCTCGATAAGATCGGCATGGATCGCGGGCGCCGACACCGCCACGCCGAACACGCGCGGATCCAGCTTGTTGTAATTGAGCTTGCCCCCTCGCGCATCGCTGATCGCCGCGCCCGCCTCGCGCGCGATGAGGGCAGCAGCGGCAATATCCCACTCATAGCCCCATCGCAGCGTCGCCACCAGATCGGCCCGGTCGGCGGCCACCATGGCGATGCGCAGGGCGATGGAATTGGGCTGATCCACCATCGCCATATCGGCATCCTCGGCTGGAAGGCTGCGCGTGGGAACACGCGCGCCCGACAATTGCCCTCGCGTCGAGGCGGAGAGCCGCGCGCCGTTGCAAAAGGCACCATGCCCGGCCTCGGCCTGCCAGAATTCGGCGCGCGCTGGGGCGTGCAGCATCGCCAGCAGGGGCCGGTGGTTGCTGACCAGCGCCACCGAGATCGCCCAGCCGGTGCGCCCCCGGATGAAATCGCGCGTCCCGTCAATCGGATCGACCAGCCAGACCAATTCGCCCTCGCGCTGATTCGGCGCGTCGATCGTTTCTTCCGACAGCCAGCCCGCGCTGGGCAGCAGGTCATGCAATTGCGTACGCAGAAAGGCATCGACCGCAAGATCGGCGCTGGATACCGGGGTGCCGTCCGATTTTCCGAAAATTTCCAGCGATTTGTTATCGCCCGGCCATTGTTCCATGGCAATCTGCCCGGCCCGGCGGACAATGGCTTCGAGACGCGCGCGATCAAGCATCGGCGGCTCGTCGATAGGAAAGTTTGCAATTAAGAATGATTAGCACATCTTTCCCTTCCCATCGCCTATCACCTGTGCTTATCCCGCCGCCAATCAAAGGGCCGTAAGGCTCGCCATAGCGAGAAGCACCGATGAACGTCCATGAGTATCAGGGCAAGGAACTGCTGGCCAAGTTCGGCGTTGCCATTCCGGCGGGCTATCCGGCCCTGTCCGTTGAAGAAGCCGTTGCAGCCGCCAAGCAGCTGCCCGGGCCGCTCTATGTTGTGAAGTCGCAGATCCACGCCGGTGGCCGCGGCAAGGGCAAGTTCAAGGAACTGCCCGCCGACGCCAAGGGCGGCGTCCGTCTGGCCAAGAGCCTCGAAGAAGTCGAATCGCACGCCAAGGAAATGCTCGGCAACACGCTGGTGACCGTGCAGACCGGCGAAGCGGGCAAGCAGGTCAACCGCCTGTATGTCACCGACGGCGTTGACATCGCCAAGGAATATTACATCTCGCTGCTGGTCGATCGCGCCACCGGCCGCGTCGCCTTCATCGTGTCGACCGAAGGCGGCATGGACATCGAAGCCGTCGCCCATGACACGCCCGAAAAGATCACCACGGTCACCATCGACCCGGCCACCGGCTTCCAGCCGCACCACGGCCGCTCGATCGCCTTCGCGCTCAAGCTGAAGGGCGACACCAACAAGCAGGCGCAGGTTCTGGCCAAGCAGCTGTTCGACGCTTTCGTGTCGCTCGACTGCTCGATGCTCGAAATCAACCCGCTGGTCGAAGACGTGAACGGCAACCTGCTGGTTCTCGACACCAAGATGAGCTTCGATTCGAACGCGCTGTTCCGTCACCCCGACGTGTTCGCGATGCGCGACGAAACCGAGGAAGATCCGGCCGAAATCGAAGCCAGCAAGTATGACCTGGCCTACATCAAGCTGGACGGCAACATCGGCTGCATGGTGAACGGCGCGGGTCTGGCCATGGCGACGATGGACATCATCAAGCTGAACGGCGCCTTCCCGGCCAACTTCCTCGACGTGGGCGGCGGCGCCACCACCGAGAAGGTGACGGCGGCCTTCAAGATCATTCTGTCGGACCCCGCGGTCGAAGGCATTCTGGTCAACATCTTTGGCGGCATCATGAAGTGCGACGTTATCGCGGCGGGCATCATTGCCGCGGCCAAGGACGTCAACCTGTCGGTTCCGCTGGTGGTTCGCCTCGAAGGCACCAATGTCGAACTGGGCAAGGAACTGCTCAACAATTCGGGCCTGCCCATCGTGGCGGCCAACGATCTGGGCGATGCCGCCAAGAAGATCGTCGCGGAAGTCAACAAGGCCAAGTAAGCCTTTTTCCGGCTTTCGGGATATAAAGGCCCCGCAACGTTTCGGCGTTGCGGGGCCTTTTGCATTGGCGGCGCTGGATCGGCGCGCAGGCCGCAAGGCCCATGGTCGGCGGCGAGGCTTTCTTAAACCTTTGCATGGCAGTGTGCGGCCATGAATGCTCGAGTCCGCGCCTTGCTCCTGCAATATTTTGGGCAAAGCCTGCTGCTGTGTCCGATATATTTTGCCAGCGCGCTGCTCGCGCTGCAATTGACGCGCTTCAATGGCGGGGTAGCGATTGTCTGGCCGGCAAGCGCGGTGCTGTTCTCGGCGCTGGCGGCCATGCCGCATCGACGCTGGGCTATGGCGCTGCTGCTGTGTTTTCCGGCAGGCGCGCTGGCGATTGCGCTGCGCGGATTTGGCGGGGCCTATACGCTGCCGCTGGCGCTGGCCGGATTGTTCGAGGCATGGCTGGCCGCCAGCCTGCTGCGCCATATGGCCCCGCGTTTCACCCGGTTTGAATCGATCCGCGATGTGGCCGGTTTCCTGCTTGTCGCCGGGGTGATCGCGCCCGCCGCCTCGGCCTTTATCGGCGCATGGGCGGCCCATGGGGCCACGGGCATCCCCTTTTTCAACGCATGGCGCGACTGGTACGGTGCCCATGCGCTCAGCCTTGTCACCTTTGCTCCGCCGATCTTTCTGGTGCTGCGCCGCCGCCGTCTGGACGCGGCCAAATTCCGCCGCGAACGTCTGGGCGAAGCGCTGGTCCTGCTGGGCGGGGTGTCGCTGGCCACGCTGGCCACGTTTGGGCAAAACCGGATTCCGCTGGTCGTCTTGCCGCTGGTGCCGATGGTGGCGGCCACGTTCCGGCTGGGGCGGATCGGGGCGGTGGCCTCGCTGCTGATCCTGATCTGCGGCGGGTTG
This sequence comes from Novosphingobium humi, assembly GCF_028607105.1. Classification (GTDB taxonomy): domain Bacteria; phylum Pseudomonadota; class Alphaproteobacteria; order Sphingomonadales; family Sphingomonadaceae; genus Novosphingobium; species Novosphingobium humi. The sequence continues at coordinate 3,295,265 of NZ_CP117417.1, forward strand.
ACCGGCACGATGACGGGCCATGGGCCGACGATGCTGCTGCATCTGGACATGTCCGCCAAGCTGCTGGTGCTTCAGGGCTATTTTGCCAGCGTGGTGCTGATCCTGCTGCCGGTGGCGGCCGAACTGGAATCGCGCCGCCGCCTGATGCAAAGCCTGCGCGATGCCGAGGCGCTGCACCGGCTGATTGTCGAGCGGACCGGCGATGTCATTATGCGGGTCAATATTGACGGCACCTTGCGCTCGGTGTCGGAATCCGGGGCGCGGCTGTGGGGTTATCAGGCTGAGGAACTGATGGGCCGCTCGGCCTATGACCTTGTCCATCCCGAGGACGAGCAGGCCGTGTTCGACGCCCGTTTTCAGGCGCTTTGCCAGCCCGATAGCACAGTGGCGGTCGAATGCCGGGTGATGCGCAAGGATGGCGGATCGACCTGGGTGGAAAGCCATATGTGCGCCACACGGGACCGGCGCGGCGCGCCCAACGGCACAGTGTCGATCATCCGCGACAATTCGGCGCGGCGGCGGCTGATCGAAAATCTGGCGCATGAGGCCAATACCGATCCATTGACCGGCCTTGGCAACCGGCGCGCCTTTGACCGCGCCATGGCCCGCGACAGAGAGGCGGGCGGAAGCGGTTGTCTGGCCCTGTTCGATCTGGACCATTTCAAGCGGATCAATGATGTCTATGGCCATGCCACGGGCGACCGCATCCTGACGCTGTTTGCCACTTTGCTGTGCGGGACGGTGCGCGCGGGCGATGTGGTGGCGCGGCTGGGGGGCGAGGAATTCGGCGTGCTGCTGCGCGATGTCACGCTGGAGCAGGCCGGGGCGATCTGCGAAAGGGTGCGCACCCGTCTGGCCGAGAGCGAGGGCCGCTCGATCCTGGGCGAGGTTGTGCGCGTGACGGTCAGCGTGGGCCTGACCCGGCTGAACCCCGATCTGCCGCCCGAAGAGATCTTTCGTCAGGCCGACGCCGCGCTCTATCGCGCCAAGGGCGACGGGCGCAACCGGATGGCCATCGCCGCCTAATCCGCCATGCGCAGGTCATAGGCGATCTGCGCCTCGGCCACCGCGCCCATCCGCGTTTCGGCCCAATCGATCAGCCATTGCAGCGCGCCCAGCAATTCACGCCCCAGCGGGGTGATCGCATAGGTCACGCTGACCGGGACGGTGGGTTCGACATGGCGGGAGATCAACCCGTCGCGCTCGAGCGTGCGCAGCGTTTGCGCCAGCATCTTTTGCGAGATGCCGTCGACCCGGCGTTTGAGCGCGCTGAAGCGCATCTCCCCCTCGCCCAACATGCCGAGCAGGAGGATGCTCCATTTATCGCCCACCCGGTCCAGCAATTGTCGGGTGGGGCAATTGCGCGCGAACACATCGCCCCGTTTCGAGGCGGTTACGTCGGGGTAAGCTGGTGAAAGAAAAGTGCTCTCTTGCATGATGCGTTTCCATAGCACACCTGGTTACCAACGGAAACCTACCATGCAGGAGCGTTGAAAATGAAAGTTGCAGTGTTGGGCGCCAGCGGCCGCGCGGGATCGCAAATCACCAGGGAACTGGCCGCGCGCGGGCATCAGGTGGTGGCCATTGCGCGCAAGCCCGAAGCGATACCCGCCGCCGATGGCGTCAGCGCGGTTGCAGGCGATGCCTCGGACCCTTCGGCTCTGGCCGACAGAATCGCGGGCGTCGATGCGGTGATCAGCGCGCTGCATTTCGACATTTCGGCGCAAACCCTGCTGTCGGCGCTGCGTCAGGCGGGCGTCCCGCGTCTGCTCGTCACGGGCGGCGCGGCCAGCCTCAAGCTCCCCACCGGCGAGCGCCTGATCGACGGCCCGGATTTCCCCGAAGCATGGAAGGGCGCGGCGATGGGCGGCATCACCTTCCTTGAAGACCTGCGCGCCGTGACCGACATTGACTGGACCTTCTTCTCGCCCGCCGCCTTCATCTTTGAAGGCCCCCGCCTTGGCACCTATCGCGGCGGCAAGGACGATCTGGTCGTGGACGAGACGGGCGAGAGCAAGATCAGCTTTGCCGACTATGCCATCGCCATGGTCGATGAACTCGAAGCCCATAACCACCCGCGCACGCGTTTCACAGCGGCCTATTAATCCAGAATGCGATAGGGGATGAAGCCGCGCTGGTTCGTGGTGATGTCGATGGCTTTGTCATTGGGCGGATAGGCGCGCTGATGGCAATCGTGGCGCGAGCAGATGCGGCAGGAAATGCCGATCCGCGCCACCGCCTCCTCGCATTCCAGATTGAGCGTGTCGGCATAGATGAACTCGCTGGCCAGCGTGACTTCACACCCCAGCACCACCGCATAGCGGCGCGGCGGGCGGAAATAGGCGTCGGAGGGTTTGACCAGACCTTTCGCCAAAAACACAAAGCGCCGCCCCTCGGGCATCTCGGCCACCTGCAGATGGATGCGGTCGGGGATGGCCACCGCCTCATGCGCGATCCACAGCGGACAGGCGCCGCCGAAACGGGCGAATTGTAGGCCGTTGGCCGCGTGGCGCTTGGTGATATTGCCCGCCATGTCGATGCGGCAAAAGGCGATGGGCACGCCGCGCTGGTGCGGGCGTTGCAGATTGGACAGGCGGTGGCAGGTCTGTTCGAAACTGGTGCCGAAGATCTGGCGCAAGCCGTCAATGTCATGGCGCAGCCGCCGCGCCGCATCGCGAAACGGGCGATAGGGCATCAGCAAAGCCCCCGCCGCATAATTGGTCAGCCCCACGGATAGCAGATTGCGCGCGGTTTGCGTTCGCATCCCGCCCTTTTCCACCGTCTCGGCAATTTCCTGCGCCAGCGCGATGGCGCAGAGCTGATAGGCCAGTTGAAAGCGCAGGCTCTCATGGGGCTGGCCCGCATCCAGCGTCAGTTCGCGGCGGGCCTCGTCATAGCGGCGGATCGGCGCGCCCGGCAGATGGCGCAGGGTGATGCCCTGCCGCTCGAACCACGCAGTCAGTTGCGCGGTGTCGGGCGTGGGCAGATGGCGCGCCAGAGCGCCCGCCATGGCCTCGGCGCTGGAATCGATCAGATGGACGTAATTGTCGGCCAGATGGAACCAGTCGCGCACCTCCTCCCACGGCAGGCGTCCGCCCGACACGCTGTCAGCGCCCAGCGCCTCGTCCATCGCGGCCAGACGCGCGGAATCGCGTTTGTGCAGGCGATAGAGATGGGCGAACTGTTCGGCAAATTGCGGGAACTGGTCGGCCACGCGCTCGATCTGATCAGCGGGCAGATCGCCCAGCAGCGGATCGGCCGAGGCCTCCAGCAATTCGGTGACGACCGGCTCGACCGGGGTTTCGGCCATATCGGCCCAGTCCACCGGGAAGATCTCGCGCACCCTTTCGGCCAGCGCCAAAGTCATGGGCCGCGTGTCATTTTCCAGTTGCGAGAGATAGGGCGTGCTGATCCCCAGCCTTTGCGCCAGCGCGCCCTGTTTCAGGCCATGATCCTCGCGCAGGGCTTTGAGGAAACGCCCCGCATACAGCCGCCGTTTCATGCTGTCCTCTCGCTAATTTTTGCAAATTCTTCCTTTGCAAATTTGCAACATTACTGTGGACGGGTCAAGCGCAATGGCCCATCCCGCGCGGCACAGGTTTTGCCCAAATGGTTTTGCAAGAGGATAGCCGATGAGCGCGAATGTGGCAGAGATGGAGCGGCGGCGGGCGGCGGCCCGGATGGGCGGCGGCCAGAAGCGGATCGATGCCCAACATGCCAAGGGCAAGCTGACCGCGCGCGAACGCCTCAAGGTTCTGCTCGACGAGGGCAGCTTTGAAGAAGTCGACATGTATGTCGAACACAATTGCGTCGATTTCGGCATGCCCGACAATCGCGTGCCCGGCGACGGCGTGGTGACGGGGTCCGGCACGATCAATGGCCGTCTGGTTTTCGTGTTTTCGCAGGATTTCACCGTGTTTGGCGGGGCGGTTTCCGAACGCCATGCGATGAAGATCTGCAAGATCATGGATATGGCGATGAAGGTCGGCGCGCCTGTCATCGGCCTTAACGATTCGGGCGGCGCGCGCATTCAGGAAGGCGTGGCCTCGCTTGGCGGCTATGCCGAGATTTTCCAGCGCAATGTGCTGGCCTCTGGCGTGGTGCCTCAGCTTTCGCTGATCATGGGCCCTTGCGCGGGCGGCGCGGTCTATTCGCCTGCGATGACCGACTTCATCTTCATGGTGAAGGATTCGTCCTATATGTTCGTCACCGGCCCCGATGTGGTCAAGACCGTGACGAATGAGGTGGTGACGCAGGAGGAGCTGGGCGGCGCGATCACGCACAGCACCAAGACCAGCGTGGCCGATCTGGCGCTGGAGAATGACATCGAGGCGCTGCTGACGGCGCGCGAATTCTTCGATTTCCTGCCGCTGTCGAACAAGGAAGAGGCGCCCGAACGCCCCAATGCCGACCCGTGGGACCGTCTTGAAAACAGCCTCGACACGGTGATCCCGGCCAGCGCGACCCAACCTTATGATATGAAGGAAGTGATCCGCAAGACGCTGGACGAAGGCGATTTCTTTGAAATCCAGCCGGGCCATGCGGGCAATATCATCTGCGGTTTTGGCCGGATCGAGGGCAAGACGGTGGGCGTTGTCGCCAATCAGCCTTTGGTGCTGGCGGGCGTGCTGGACATCAATTCGTCCAAGAAGGCGGCGCGTTTCGTGCGTTTTTGTGACGCCTTCAACATCCCGATCCTGACCTTTGTCGACGTTCCCGGCTTCCTGCCCGGCACCAGCCAGGAGCACAATGGCATCATCAAGCATGGCGCCAAGCTGCTCTTCGCCTATGCCGAGGCGACCGTGCCCAAGATCACCATCATCACCCGCAAGGCCTATGGCGGGGCCTATGACGTGATGGCGTCGAAGCATCTGCGCGGCGATCTCAATTACGCATGGCCCACCGCCGAAATCGCGGTGATGGGGGCCAAGGGCGCGGTGGAAATCATCTTCCGCGGGTTGCCCGCCGAGGCGCAGGCCGAAAAGGTCAAGGAATATGAAGACCGCTTCGCCAACCCCTTCGTGGCGGCGTCCAAGGGCTTCATCGACGAGGTGATCCACCCCCATTCCACCCGCCGCCGGATCGCTCTGGGCCTGCGCAAATTGCGCAACAAGGCGCTGGAAAACCCTTGGAAAAAGCACGATAATATTCCGTTGTGAGGTGATGCGATGGATTGGTTCACCATCATCTTCCTGCTGATTGTGGCGACCGCAGGTTATTGGTCCATCGCCGAGGCCGCCAAGGCCATCAATTCCGGAGTCGCAACCTACGCTTTTCGCTATCACTTTGGCCGCGATGAAAAGCCATACGCCTTCTGGTTTATTACCATTGGCAGAACTGTCAGCTTCGTGGTTTGTCTGGCTATTATCATCGCATGGCTACATTTTGTTGGAGTGGCTTTGCCATGAAACTCGGACGCCTCAACCATGTCGGCGTGGCTGTGCCTGATATGGCCGATGCCATTGCCTATTACCGCGATGTGATGGGGGCAGCCCTTATCACTGCGCCTTTCGACATGCCCGAACAGGGCGTGAAGGTCGCCTTTGTCAACACGCCGGGTGAGCATGACACGGCAGGCACACAGATCGAACTGATCGAACCTTTGGGTGAAACCAGCCCGATCGCCGGTTTCATCGCCAAGAACCCCGCAGGCGGCCAGCATCACCTTTGCTATGAGGTCGAGGATATCGAGGCCGCTCGCGAATGGTTCACGGCCCAAGGCAAGCGCATCCTCGGCCCTACGCGGATCGGGGCGCATGGCACGCCGATCTTCTTCCTGCACCCCAAGGACATGCTGGGGCAACTCACCGAAATCATGGAGACGCCCCGTGAGCAGCATTGATAACTGGCAGGCCCTTTCCGCCAAAGAGGTCAAGGGCAAGGACCTGAACTGGCAGACGCCGGAGGGGATCACCGTCAAGCCGCTCTACACCGCCGAGGATGTGCGCCAAGACCCCGGCCTGCCCGGTTTCGCGCCCTTCACGCGCGGCGTGCGCGCGTCGATGTATGCCGGGCGCCCCTGGACGATCCGCCAATATGCGGGCTTTTCCACCGCTGAGGAATCGAACGCTTTCTATCGCCGCAATCTGGCGGCGGGGCAAAAGGGTCTGTCGGTCGCTTTCGACCTTGCCACCCATCGCGGCTATGATTCCGATCACCCCCGCGTGGTGGGCGACGTTGGCAAGGCGGGCGTGGCCATCGATTCGGTCGAGGACATGAAGATCCTGTTCGACGGCATTCCGCTGGGCGAAATGTCGGTGTCGATGACGATGAACGGCGCGGTGATCCCGATCCTGGCCTTCTTCATCGTCGCGGGCGAGGAACAGGGCGTTCCCACCGAAAAGCTGGACGGAACCATTCAGAACGATATTCTGAAAGAGTTCATGGTCCGCAACACCTATATCTATCCGCCCGAACCGTCGATGCGGATCATCAGCGACATCTTTGGCTATACCAGCGCCAATATGCCGAAATTCAACAGCATTTCGATCTCCGGCTATCACATGCAGGAGGCCGGCGCGACGCAGGTGCAGGAACTGGCCTTCACCATCGCCGACGGCATCGAATATGTGAAATATGGCGTGGCCTCGGGGCTCGACATCGACAAATTCGCCGGGCGCCTCTCATTCTTTTTCGCCATCGGCATGAATTTCTTCATGGAAGTCGCCAAGCTGCGCGCCGCGCGCGTCTTGTGGCACCGGGCGATGACCAAGCTGGGCGCGCAGGACGAACGCAGCAAAATGCTGCGCACCCATTGCCAGACCAGCGGCGTGTCCTTGCAGGAGCAGGACCCCTATAACAACGTCATCCGCACCACGATCGAGGCGATGGCCGCGATGCTGGGCGGCACGCAATCGCTCCACACCAATGCGCTGGATGAGGCGATTGCCCTGCCCACCGATTTTTCCGCCCGCATCGCGCGCAACACGCAGATCGTGATTCAGGAAGAAACGGGCATGTGCAATGTGGTCGATCCGCTGGGCGGGTCGTATTACATTGAATCGCTGACCCAGCAGTTGGTCGATAGCGCCCAAGCCATCATTGATCGCGTCGAAAGCGAAGGCGGCATGGCCAAGGCCGTGGCCGCCGGTTGGCCCAAGGCGATGATCGAGGAAGCCGCCGCCGCCCGTCAGGCCCGCGTCGATCGGGGCGAGGATGTCATCGTCGGCGTCAACAAATATCGCCTTGCCACCGAGGACCGGATCGAGACGCTCGAAGTCGACAACCATGTCGTGCGCGAGGCGCAGATCGCCCGGATCAAGGCGGTCAAGGCCGCCCGCGACGAGGCCGCCTGTCAGGCCGCCTTGCGCGCCATTACCGAGGGCGCGCGCGAAGGCGGCAACCTCTTGGCGCTGGCCGTCGAGGCCGCCCGCCACCGCGCCACGCTGGGCGAAATCAGCGCGGCGATGGAGGAGGTCTTTGGCCGCCACGGCACCGTGCCCACCCCGGTCAAGGGCGTCTATGGCGCGGCCTATGCGGGCGATGACCGCTATCAGCAGATCCTCGACGGCGTCGAGGCCGTTTCCCGACGCCTGGAGCGCAAGCCCCGGATGCTGGTGGCCAAGATGGGGCAGGATGGGCACGATCGCGGCGCCAATGTCATCGCCAGCGCCTTTACCGACATGGGCTTTGACGTGACCTCTGGCCCCCTGTTCCAGACGCCGGAGGAAGCCTGCGCACTGGCGCTGGAAAAGGGCGTCGATGCGGTGGGGGCCTCCAGCCTTGCGGCGGGCCACAAGACGCTGATCCCCCAGCTTATCAACCTGCTGCGCGAAGCGGGCCGGCCCGACATCAAGGTCGTGGCGGGCGGCGTCATCCCCCCGCAGGACTATGAATTCCTGCGCGAGGCCGGGGTGCAGGGCATCTATGGGCCGGGGTCCAACGTGCTCGACTGCGCGGCCGATATGCTGCGCCTGCTGGGCCACAATATGCCGCCGCTGGGCAGCGAACTGGAAAAGGCGGAGTAAGAGCCATGTTCAAGAAAATCCTCATCGCCAATCGCGGCGAAATCGCCTGTCGCGTCATCAAGACCGCGCGCCGCATGGGCATTGCCACGGTGGCGGTCTATTCCGACGCCGACGCCCGCGCGCCTTTTGTCCAGATGGCCGATGAAGCCGTGCATATCGGCCCCTCGCCCGCCGCGCAGTCCTATCTGATTGCCGACAAGATCATCGAGGCCTGCAAGGCAACCGGCGCCGAGGCGGTTCATCCCGGCTATGGCTTCCTTTCGGAACGCACCTCTTTCGCCGAGGCATTGGCCAAGGAAAACATCGCCTTCATCGGCCCGCCCGTCGGCGCGATTGCCGCAATGGGCGACAAGATCGAATCGAAGAAGCTGGCGAAGGCGGCGGGCGTCAATGTCGTCCCCGGCTTTGTGGGCGAGATCGAGGACACCGACCATGCCGTGCGGATTTCGGAGGAAATCGGCTATCCGGTGATGATGAAAGCCAGCGCGGGCGGCGGCGGCAAGGGCATGCGTCTGGCCTACAACGAGCAGGATGTGCGCGAGGGTTTCCCGGCGGTCAAGCGCGAGGGGCTGAACTCCTTTGGCGATGACCGCGTTTTCATCGAGAAATTCATCCTCAATCCGCGCCATATCGAAATCCAGATCCTGGGCGATAAGCACGGCAATATCCTTTACCTGAACGAGCGCGAATGCTCGATCCAGCGCCGCCATCAGAAGGTGGTCGAGGAAGCCCCCTCGCCCTTCGTTTCGCCCGCCATGCGCAAGGCCATGGGCGAGCAATGCGTCGCACTGGCCCGCGCGGTGGGTTATTACAGCGCCGGCACTGTCGAACTGATCGTTTCGGGCGCGGACAAGAGCGGCGAGAGCTTCTACTTCCTTGAAATGAACACCCGGCTTCAGGTCGAACACCCCGTTACCGAGGCGATCACCGGCATCGATCTGGTCGAACAGATGATCCGCGTGGCCTATGGCGAAAAATTGGCCATGACGCAGGAGGATGTGAAGATCGACGGCTGGGCCATCGAAAACCGCGTCTATGCCGAAGACCCCTATCGCGGATTTTTGCCCAGCACGGGCCGCCTCTCGCGCTATCGCCCGCCGGTTGACGGCTGGACTGACGATGGCGCGGAAAATGGGCGCCGGGGCATTGACGGCGTGCGCGTGGACGATGGCGTCTATGAAGGCGGCGAAGTCTCGATGTTCTATGACCCGATGATCGCGAAGCTGGTGACATGGGGTGAAACGCGCGACGAGGCCGCCGACAAGCAGATCGCCGCGCTCGACCAGTTCGAGATTGAGGGGCTGGGCCATAACATCGACTTCGTGTCGGCCATCATGCAGCACCCCCGTTTCCGCAGCGGCGAGCTGACCACCGGCTTTATCGCCGAGGAATATCCAGAAGGCTTCCACGGCGCGGCGACCGACCCGCAGACTTTGGCCCATATCGCGGCAGTGTCGGGCTTTGTCGCCACCGCGCGGGCCGATCGCGCGCGTCAGGTCGATGGGCAACTGGCCGCCAATCTGGCCCCGCCATCGGAATGGTCGGTGAAACTGGCGGGCGAGACCTTCGCGGTAGGCGTCGATGCCGACAGCGTGCGCGTCAATGGCGCGCAGGTCGATCTGGCGATGGAATATACGCCCGGCGACCGGCTGATCGTGGCCGAAATCGGCGAGGAAGTGCTGGGGCTGAAGATCGAGATCACCCGCACCGGATTGAAAGTGACCACGCGGGGCGCGATCCACAAGGTCGATATCCTGCCCGCGCATGTCGCGGCGCTGGCCGATCACATGATCGAAAAGATCCCGCCGGATCTCTCGAAATTCCTGATCTGTCCGATGCCGGGGCTGCTGGTGTCGCTCAACGTCAAGGAAGGCGACAAGGTCGAGGCCGGTCAGCCGCTGGCTGTGGTCGAGGCGATGAAGATGGAAAACATCCTGCGCGCCGAAAAATCAGCCACCATCGGCAAGATCAACGCCAAGCCGGGCGAGAGTCTGCCGGTCGATTACATCATTCTGGAACTGGAATAGGATCAAGGCGAGGCGGCGGGGGGCCTGTAACGGGTTCTCCGCCGTTTATTTTGCGGCCAGTTCGGCGTCCAGTTCGATCAGCCGCCGACAGGCCGCCAGCGCGCCGGGCGCATCATCGGCCGCCAGATTAGCCGCATAGGCCGCGCATTCGCGCTGCCCTTCACGCGTTTTCTGAAATCCGGCCACCATGGCCAACGGGCGCAGCAAATCGAGCCGGGCCGCCCAATCCTCATCATCGCGGCTGAGCAGGTCGAGCGTTTTGGTGTAAAGGCATTGAACAGCCTCAGCCCGATTGCATGAACCCATACAATCGCAATTGATGGCCTGAGCAGTTGCCTGCACATCCTTTAAGTCAAAATTAATCATAGGGCCTGTAATCCCGCTCATCTGCGCATCACAGATTGCAATCATCAACGCATGACGTGCAAAATCGTTCCTATATTAGCTTCTCTATAGAGTGAAGCAGCAATCCGACGATTCCACCTACCAGCGTGCCATTGATGCGGATAAATTGCAGATCGCGGCCCACCGCGCCCTCGATCCGTTCCGAAACGGTACGCGCATCCCACCGGCGCACCGTGTCCGACACCAGTTTGACGATGCCCGCCCCATGCCGCACGGCAAGACCGGCCAGCGAACGGCGCGCGAATCGGTTGACCTGATGGCGCAGCCGCGCGTCGGTCTGGAGCCCCGCGCCAAATCCGGCCAGCCCCGCGCCCATCCGCCCCTGCAACAACCCGCCCGGATGGCTCAGCGCGTCGAGCGCCGCGCCGCGCGCCCGCTCCCACAAGCCGTCGATCCATGCCCCCATCGCGCGATTGGCCAAAATCTCGCCCTTCATCCGCGACACCTTGGCCTGCATCGCCGGATCGTGGCGCAGATCATGGGCCAGACCCGCCAGCAGATCCTCCAGCTTGGTCCGCAGCGGATGGTGCGGATCGACAATGCATTCGGCCAGCAGCTTATAAAGCCCGTCGAGGATCGTATTGGCCAGCGTCTCGTCCAGCCCGGTCCAGCGCAGCAGCGTATGCGCGCGGTCATGGATCATCTGGCGCAGGATGTCCTCATTGGCCTCCAGCGTGATGCCGGTCCAGCGCAGCATGGCCTCGATCACACCGCGATGGCGCCCGTCGGCCATCGCCCCTTCCAGCAATTGACCCAGCAAGGGCGCCAGATCGAGCCGCTCCAATTGCCCGCGCAGGGTGGATTTGAGCATATCACCCAATTGTTCACCCGGCAGCGATTGCAGCATATCGCCCAGCAGGCCTGCCGCCCCCTGACGCAGGCGCGGCTCTCCCGCGCCACTTTCGCCCGGATCGGTCAGAAAGCCGCCCAAGGCCCCCGCCACATCCAGCCCCGACAAACGCCGCGCCACCACCTGGGGCGTCAGGAAATTGGCGCGCAGAAATCCCGCCATACTGTCGGCGATCTGGTCCTTTTTGGCCGGGATGATCGCGGTATGCGGGATGGGCAAACCCATGGGATGGCGGAACAGCGCCGTCACCGCAAACCAGTCGGCCAGCGCGCCCACCATCGCGGCTTCGGCAAAGGACTTGACCCATTCCCAGCCCGGATGCGCGGGCATGAAATGGCGCGAGAGCAGATAAAGCCCCGCCATGCCCACCAGCAGCCCATGCGCCAGCCAGCGCACGCGGGCGGCCTGCCGGTTGCGCGGCTCGCTCTCAACGCCCAGCCAGCGCCCCAGCGACCACCACAGACTGCGTTCCTGTCTCACTCGGCCGGGGTTACTCCAGCATGAGCATCGCGTCTATGGTCAGGATGGGCATGCTCGGGTTCATAGGTCAGCAATCCGCGGCGCAGTTTCGGGCCGATCCGCTTCTCAAACCCGTCGGCCAGACTGAAGGCCGCAGGCACGATCAGCAGCGTCAGCACCGTGGACAGCGTCAGCCCGCCGATCACCACCACGCCCATCGGCGCGCGAAACGCCGCATCGCCCGACAGCGACATGGCCGCCGGAATCATCCCCGCCGTCATCGCCACCGTGGTCATCACGATCGGCTGGGCGCGCTTGTGGCCCGCCTCGATGATGGCCTCGAATTTGGGCATGCCGCGCTGCATTTCCTCGATGGCAAAGTCGATCAGCAGGATCGAGTTTTTCGCCACAATCCCGAACAGCATCAGGATGCCGATATAGACCGGCATCGAGATCGGCATGTCGAGCAGCGCCAGCAGGAGCAGCCCGCCCAAAGGCGCCAGAAACAGCGAGGCCATATTCACAAGCGGCGATACCACCCGGTGATAGAGCAGCACCAGCACCGCAAACACCAGCCCGATCCCCGCCGGCACCGCCAGCGCCAGATTGACGATCATTTCCTGCTGCCACTTGGCCTCGCCATAGGCGGTGTTCGACACGCCTGCGGGCAGGTTCTTCATGACGGGCAGGTCCCTCACCTTCTTTTCCGCATCGCCCTTGACCACGCCCGGCGCCAGATCCGCGCCGATGAAGATGCGGCGCTCCTGATTATAGCGCTGGATGGTCGAGGGGCCGGAGCCGAAGGTGATGTCGGCCACGCGGCTCAAGGGCACCGAGCCGCCCGAAGCGGTGGGCACCGGCAGATTGGCGATATTAGACAGGTCGCGCCGCGCTTCCTCGGGCAGGCGCACGCGGATCGGCACCTGACGGTCGGAAAGCGAGAATTTGGCCGCATTCTGGTCGATCTCGCCGATTGTGGCGATGCGGATCGCCTGGCTGAGCGAGGAGGTCGAAATGCCAAGGCTGGCGGCCAGATCCATATGCGGCACGATCACCACTTCGGGGCGGCGCATGTCGCCCGAAATGCGCGGGGCCACCAGTTCGTGCATCCCCTTCATCTGTTCAACCAATTGCGCCGCCGTCTTGTCCAGCAGCGCCGGGTCTGAGCTGGACAGCATGATTTCCAGCCCGCGCCCGGTCGAGGAACCGCCATTGTTGCTGGCCTGGAAGGTGATGCGCGCATCGGCAATGCCCTGCACGGTGGGGGTGACTTCGCGCTCGAACTGCTTGGTGTGGATCTTGCGATCCTTTTTCAGCATGATCATCACGCGGGCGTTGCCCTCATTCACCCGTTCGAGCACCTGATCGGCCTCGGGCCGCCGGCGCACGATATCGGCCACCTCATCGGCCACCGCCTCGGTCTGGGCCAGCGTGGTGCCGGGTACCATTTCAATGCGCAATTGGGTGAAATCGCTGTTCTCGTCGGGGAACATCGCGGTGGGCATGGCGACGAACAGCGCAATGGTCAGCGCGAAACAGCCCAGCGCCACGCCGATCATCCAGATGCGATGGTCGCGCAGCCGGGCGCGCAGATGGTCGCGCCACGACAGATGCCCCTTTTCCGCCAGCAGCCGCGCGCGCAAGGCCCGCGCGCCCGACACATCGAGCGACCAGTGCAGCACGCGCAGATAGAAATCCATCATCCGCCCGCCGCCATGCTCGGCCGACCCGTGGCTTTTCAGGAAATAGGCCGCCACCATCGGCGTGATCATCCGCGCCACGGCCAGCGACATCAGCACCGAAACCACCACGGTCAGGCCGAAATTCTTGAAAAACGCCCCCGACACGCCCGGCATCAGCCCGACCGGCAAAAACACCGCCGCAATCGAGCAGGTGGTCGCCACCACCGCCAGACCGATCTCGTCGGCGGCATCAATCGCGGCCTGATAGGCGGTTTTGCCCATGCGCATATGCCGGACGATATTCTCGATCTCCACAATCGCATCATCCACCAGCACGCCCGCGACCAGCCCCAGCGCCAAGAGACTCATCGTGTTGAGCGTGAAGCCGAACCACACCTTCATGAACCAGAAGGTGGGAATGGCCGAAAGCGGGATGGCGATGGCCGAGACCACCGTCGCGCGCCAGTCGCGCAGGAAGAAGAACACCACGATCACCGCCAGAACGGCGCCTTCGACCATGGATTCCATCGAGGATTCGTACTGTTTCTTGGTATAGGAAACCTGATTGAACAATTCGGTAAAATGGACGCCGGGCCGCTCCTTGGCGATCTTGTCCAGTTCGACCATCGACTTGTCATAGACCGACACGTCCGAAGCGCCGCGCGCGCGGGCAATGGAGAAGGTCACGACCTGCTTACCGTTGACCTTGCCCAGCGAGGTGATTTCGCCCCATGCGTCGCGCACCGTGGCAATATCGGCCAGTTTGACCACGCGCCCCGCCACCGGAATATCGGCCTGGCTCAGCGCAAAGGCGTCCTGCGCATTGCCCAGCACGCGCACCGATTGGCGCGTGCCGCCGATTTCCGCCTTGCCGCCCGCCGCGTTCAGGTTGAGCGCACGCAGCGCCGCATTGACCTGCGGCGCGGTGACGCCGAAGGCCTGCATCCGCGCCGGGTCCAGCGTCACGAGAATTTCGCGGTTGACGCCACCATTGCGCTTGATTTCGGCCACGCCCTCCACGCCCAGCAGACGCCGCGCCACCGTGTCGTCGATGAACCACGAGAGCTGCTCAATGGTCATGTCATCAGCGGAAACCGCGAAATAGGCGATGGGGTTGCTCGAGGTGTTCACCTTGAACACCTGCGGCTCAAGGATGCCGTCGGGCAGATTGCCGCGCGCCTGATCGACCGCGTTCTTCACCTCGGCCACGGCGGCGTTGATGTCCTCGCCCAACTGGAATTCCACCATCGTCTGGCTGTTGCCTTCCGATGCGGTCGAACTGATCGAGGAAACGCCCGAAATCGTGCGCACCGCGCCTTCGATGCGCTGGGTGATCTGGGTTTCGATTTCGGTCGGGGCGGCGCCCGGCTGGGTGATCGAAACCACCACGATGGGAAATTCGATGTCGGGCTGGTCCTGGATCTCCATCCGGGCAAAGCTGATGATGCCCATCAGCATCATGGCCACAAAGATGACGATGGGCACCACCGGATGCCGGATCGACCATGCCGAAAGATTGCGGAAGTTCATCGCTCCGGTCCCCTTACGGCTGGTTGGGCTGGCTGCGCGGATTGACCGTTTCGCCCTCGGTCAGGAAGGCGCCTGCGCGCAGCACCACCCGTTCGACGCCCGAAAGGCCAGAGGCAATGGCCACGCCCTTTTCGGTCACCATCGCCACCTTGACCCGGCGGCGCACCGCCTTGTTGTCGCCGGTCACGACATAGACATAGCTGCCCTGCGCATCGGCCTGCAAAGCCGATTCGGGCAGCAGGGGCGCGGCAATCGAGCCGCTGCGGATTTCCGCGCCGGCAAAGCCGCCGGGGCGGATGTCGCGGTCATAGGGCAGCGCGATACGCGCGATCCCCTGACGCGTGGTTGGGTCGATCACGGGCGAGATCTGCCAGACATGGCCGACAAATTCGCGCTCGGACCCCACAGGCCGCACCTTGACCTCCTGGCCTAGCGCCAGATGCGCCAGATCGCTTTCCGACAGGCGGGCGCGCATTTCCATCTCGCCCTTGTCCGCAATGCGGAACAGCACGCCATTGCCGGGGCTGACCACCTGACCCACCTCCAGCGCGCGGTCGAGCACGAGGCCGTCGGCGGGGGCGACAATGTTCAGCCGGCGGATCTTGGCCTGCATCTCGCCCAATTGCGCCTGCGCCACGCGCACCCGCGCATTGGCCGCATCGCGCACGGCGGTCAGCTTGTCGATGTCGGCGTTCGAGATGAACCCGTTGGCCACCAGTTTGAGCCCGCGGTCCAGATTGGCCTGGGCGATGCGCGCGTCGGCCTGGGCCACGCCGATATTGGCGCTGCTGCTGGCCTGCTGCTGGTTCTGCACCTGACGGTCGATCACGGCCAGCAATTGCCCGCGCTTTACCCACGCGCCCGGTTCGACCAGCACCTGCACCACCGTGCCGCCTTCGCCCACCACGCCCACGGGCATGTCATGGCGCGCGGCCAGCACGCCGCTGGCATTGATTGTGCCGGCCACCGTGGTGACGCCGGGGGACGATACGGTGACCAGCGGCGCCTGATTGGCGCGCGCGCCATCGCCGCCCGGGTTGCGATGGGTATAGGCCCAGATGCCGCCAACGGCCAAAAGCACGGCCCCCGCCCCGATCAGCGCCTTGCGGCGGGGAAAGGGCTGGGCCTCCTCCGCTTCATAGGCCGGTGCCATTTGGGCAGACTTCACCTTGGCCTCGACATTCATCTCGCTCACCACCCTTAAGTATTGCGAACCGGGTCTGCGCCCGGATCATGCGGCAAGCGTATTACTCGCGTATATCACCTCAGGCAAGCGGGCTTTTCGGGCAATCGCGCCAAATATAAGCAAAAGGGCGCAGGAGCCCCCCGCTCCCACGCCCTTTCAAGCCCAAAAACGGGCCGATGACAGGTATTTCAACCTATCAATATTTCAGTTGGCGCTCATAGAGATCGCGGTAATGCTGAATCCGCGTGACGCGCAGGCCCTGCATCCCCGAACGATCCACCGCGCGTTGCCACGAGGCGAATTCTTCGAGCGTGAGGCCGTAACGCTCGCAGACCTCATCAATAGTCAGCAGGCCGCCGTTGACGGCTGCGACCACTTCGGCCTTGCGGCGCACGACCCAACGCGTGGTGTTGGGCGGCGGCAGCGATTCCAGCGTGAGCGGTTCGCCGAGCGGGCCAATGACCATGGCCGGACGGATTTTCTGGTTCTCGATCATTTCATTCCTCGATCGCCGGGATGACGGGGACCGGCAACGCCGAATTCAATGCCAGACATCGTTTTTCGAACCCCTCTAAAAACAGGGTTAACATCTTGGAAAGTCCCTTTGCAGGAAGCACTGAGGTCGTCCCAAACCGGTGCATAATCATGGATGAGACGCGCCACATGAGGATCGAAACTGCCCCCCGCCGGCATGACCGGCGCCTCGCCGCAGCCGCGCTGGAAGGCGTGGGCCGCCGCCAGCCTTGTGGCCAGCCCATGCCAGTCCATCGCCAGCCGATCGGCATCCGCACCGGGGCCAAAGGACTGGGCCAGCCAGTCTTCATGATCAAATCGAAGTTCCATTGACCATCTTATAGGCCCAACATGGTCAAGAGGCGGTAAAGGCGCGATTTACAACTTGTTGACCATATTTAACTCGGGTGAACACCGCCCTCCGGGGCCATCCCTAAGGGGCGGGACGGCAAGAATCTGCCGATTTGGCGCTGGGGCCGGGTGGGTGTATGGGGCCGGTCATGGCCCATGATTCCCCCTCTGTGTTAACACCCTCCGCGCTCCTTGATCTGTTCGATCCTGGACAAAATGTAAAAATGCGTCGAATCGTTGTCGCCATGTCGGGGGGCGTAGACTCATCCGTGGTGGCGGCATTGGCCGCGCACAGCGGGGCCGAGGTGATCGGCATCACGCTCCAGCTTTACGATCATGGCGAGGCGGTGAAACGCAAGGGTGCGTGCTGTGCGGGCGATGATATCCGCGACGCGCGCGAGGTGGCCGACCGGCTGGGCATCGCGCATTATGTTTACGACCATGAATCCGCATTTCGCGAAAGCGTGGTTGATCGTTTTGCCGAAGATTACCTCAACGGGCGGACGCCTATTCCCTGCATCCGCTGCAACATGGGGCCAAAGTTCACCGACCTTTTGACCATGGCGCGCGATCTGGGGGCCGATTGTCTGGCCACCGGGCATTATGTGCGCCGCGTGATGGGGGCGGCAGGGCCCGAACTGCACCGCGCGCTCGATCCCGCGCGCGACCAGTCCTATTTCCTTTACGCCACCACCGAGGCGCAGCTCGATTTCCTGCGCTTCCCCCTTGGCGGCATGCCCAAGACGCAGGTGCGCGAACTGGCCGACCATTTCGGCCTCAAGGTCGCGGCCAAGCCCGATTCGCAGGACATCTGCTTTGTGCCCGAGGGCGATTACGCCAGCGTGGTGCGCAAGATCCGCCCTGAGGGCGAGCGCCCCGGCGATATCGTCCACGCCCAGACCGGCGCGGTGCTGGGCCATCATCGCGGCGTGATCCATTATACGGTGGGCCAGCGGCGGGGGCTGGAGATCGGCGGCCTGCCCGAACCGGTCTATGTGGTGGGGATTGATGCGCCCGGCGCGCGGGTGCTGGTGGGGCCGCGCGCGATGCTGGCGGTGTCGGCGGCGCGGATTGTCGAAACCAACCGCATCGGCCCGGTGCCCGAAGGCGCGGAGCTGACCGCCAAGGTGCGCTCGCTGGCCAAGCCTGTGCCGGTCGTGCTGGACGGGCCGCTGGGCGGTGGGGCCGACACCACGATCCGCTTTGCCAGCCCCGAATATGGCGTCGCCCCCGGACAGGCGGCGGTGATCTATGCGGGTGATCGGGTGATCGGCGGCGGCTGGATCGAGGAAACCTTCGCGGCCTGAGGCTTACTGCTCCCATTTCTCCAGCACGCAGCCTTCGCCGGGACGGAAAGTTGCGGTCTGGGCGGCGATCGGGGGGACGCGCGCGGTGACACTCTTCGCGCCCTCGTCGGCCGAGAGCATTACCATGCTCATGCCCGGCTCGAAATCGCTCTTGCACTGATCGAGCGGGCGACCTTCGACAAAGCGGCACGAACAGGCGATGCGCGCGCCAAAGGACGCCCCTGTCAGCGCGTCCTTGGCCAGACGCGGGCCCTTCCACAAGCCCAGCCCCAGCGCGGCGATGCCCGCAAGCCCCAACAGAACAAGCACAATCCTCAGCCGGACGCCACGGCCCGAGGGGGCGCTGCCGCGCCGCTCCTCGCGCAGCCCTTCATGCTGTGAGGTGAGCTTGAAACTTGCCATCGGGAACGACCTTGCGCATGGAGGCATCGTGATGGTCACGCGCCGCCCCCCCCTTATCGCGCCCAAGCGCCGCTTGCCAACCCCGCTGGTGGCGCACGCCCGCCGTTCCGCCCGCGCGCGCGGGCTTGTGGCCGCGCTTTCGCTCGCCCTGCTTGCGGGCTGCGGCGGCGGGGAAAAGGCCGAATCGCCCCTCTCGCCCCAGGCCATGGCCGCGATCGGCACGCGCCCCGGCGCCCCGCGTGAGGCTCTGGCCCGCGCGGTGGATGAATTGTTCACCGATCCGATGCTGGGCGAAACGCGCGCATTGGTGGTGATGCATCGCGGGCGAATCGTGGCCGAGCGCTATGCCCCCGGCTATGGCCCCAACACCAAGCTGATCGGCTGGTCGATGTCCAAGACGATCACCGGCGTGCTGATCGGCCTGCTGATTTCGGACGGGCGGCTCACGCTCGACGAATCGGCCCCGGTCCCCTCGTGGCAGCGCCCCGGCGACCCGCGCGGCGAAATCACCTTGCGCCAATTGCTGCAGATGCGTTCGGGCCTGCGCCATGTCGAAACGGCCACGCCCGCAGGCGATGCCGACACTGTGCGCATGCTGGTGCTGGACGGGCGCGACGATATGGCCGCCTATGCCGAGGCCCAGCCGCTGGTGGCCGAACCGGGCAGCCGGTGGGAATATTCCACCGCCACCAGCGTGATTCTGGCCGATATCGCCGCGCGCGCGCTGACCGACAGCCGCGATCCGGCCGCCCGGCGACAGGCGGTCATTGACTATCTGCGCAGCCGCCTCTTCATCCCCGCCGGCATGACCAGCGCCACCCCCGAATTCGACGCCTCCGGCACCATGCTCGGGGGCAGCATGATCCACGCCACCGCCCGCGACTGGGCCAAATTCGGCGAATTCCTGCGCAACAACGGCATGGTCAACGGCGCGCGCATCGTTCCCTCCGACTGGGTCCGCTTCATGCTGACCCCCGCGCCGCACAATCCCGGCTATGGCGCCCAGATCTGGCTCAACCGCCACCAGCCAAGCGGAGAGGAAGAACTCTTTCCGGCACGGGGCAAGGCCAATATCTTCGCCGCCATCGGCCACCTCGGCCAATATGTCATCGTCTCGCCCGATCAGGAGCTGACCGTGGTGCGGCTGGGCAAAACCGATCACGCCATGCGCCCCGCGCTGGTGCGCAAGCTGGCCGATATTGTGCAATTGTATAATCAGGATTGAGGGTTTTTGGAGGGGTTTGGATGCCTCCGGCGGGCGTTTTATGCCTCCGGCGGGCAAAGGGCGGGGGCCCTTTGCAATCCCGTTAATGGGTGGTGTTTGGATCGCCGGGTTTGTGTATTGCGCGATGGTGATAAAGCCCGCCGCGCGGCCAAGCAGCGCTGATAGGCGCCGCAGGCTTTCAATTTCAAACGTCGCCTATCCAGCTCAAAGCCGCCGTTGAGGTGCAACGAATACAGTATGGGGATTGTTAAGGGCCCCCGTCCTTAACCCGCCGGAGGCACCTTAAACTCTTAACCCCCTTAAACCTCCCCCGTCTGCAAAATATCCTCCGCCGCCACGCCATGCTCATCGACATGGCCTTCGGGATCGGGATGGATCAGGATTTCGACGCCGGGAAATTCGGCGTGCAGCTTGGCCTCGATCTCGTCCATGACCTTGTGCGCATGGGTCACGGTCATGTTGCCGTCGACCCAGACGTGGAACTGGACGAAATCGCGGTTGCCGCTGGTGCGGGTGCGCAGATCGTGGACGCCGCGCAGTTCGGGGTGGCGGCCGAGGACTTCGACAAAGCGGGCCTTTTTGTCCTCGGGCCATTCGCGGTCCATCAATTGCTCGATGGCCTCCTCGCTGGCGTGCCACGCGCCCCAGCCCAGCCAGAGCGCGATGCCGAGGCCAAAGAGCGGGTCGGCCTTGGTCAGGCCCGCATATTGGTCGAGCAGCAGCGCAACGATGACCGCCATGTTGAGCAGCAGGTCGGATTTGTAATGGAGGTGGTCGGTCGAGATCGCCACCGAGCGCGTCCGGCGAATCACATATTGCTGCCATGCCAGCAGCGCCAGCGTGCCCGCAATCGCAATGACCGAGACAAGGATGCCGTCGCCCGCCGCCCCAGTGCGCTCGCCCGACGTCAGTTGCTGGACCGAATGGACCGCCAGCGCCATCGCCGAGGCGCCGATCAGCAGCACCTGAAACATCGCGGACAAAGCCTCGGCCTTGCCATGGCCAAAGCGGTGGTTGTCATCGGCGGGCATACCCGCCACCCAGACCCCTGCCAGCGTCGCCAGAGACGCCACCAGATCGAGCAAAGTATCGGCAAGGCTGCCCAGCATCGCGGTCGAGCCGGTGGTCCACGCCGCCCAACCCTTCAACCCCACCAGCAGCAGGGCCATGGAGATGCTGGCATAGGCTGCGCTGCGGTTAAGCGCGGAGTGATCGTGTTGGGCCATGGGTCCGCCTTTTACGGGTAAAGCAGGCTGCTGGTCCAGCCCTCACCGTTGCCGTCACCGGCGCGGACAAAGCGGCGGCGTTCGTGCAGGCGAAAGGCGCGGTCCATCCAGAATTCCATCGCGTCGGGCACAAGGCAAAAGCCCGTCCAGTGCGGCGGGCGCGGCACCGGCCCGATCAGATGGCGCGCCGTCACGCGCGCGATATCGGCCAGAAACGCCCCGCGCGAGGAAAGCGGCGCGGACTGGTTGCTGGCGTGGGCGCCCAATTGCGAATCGCGGCTGCGGCTGGCGAAATAGGCATCGGCCATGTCATCGGGCACCTGATGGATCGCGCCCTCGATGCGGATCTGGCGGCGCAGGCTCTTCCAGTGAAACAGCATCGCCGCGCGCGGATTGGCCAGCAATTCGCCGCCCTTGCGGCTGTGACTGTTGGTATAGAACACGAAACCGCCGCGCGGGCCGAGCAACTGTGGCCCATGATCCTTCATCAAAACCATGCGCACCGAGGGGAAAGCATCGGGCGTGGCCGTGGCGACCGCCACCGCTTCGGGGTCATTGGGCTCGGATTTTTTCGCCTCGGCAAACCATGCGTCGAACAGGGCGAAGGGATCGCCGCCGACAATCGCGTCTGATTCCGAACTCATATCCGTTGTTTCCCATGCCATTTGCGCCTGTCTGCGCCGTTAGGCCAGTTTGCCCGATCACGAAAGCGGCGAAAAGGGCATCCGCCATTTGATCTGATACCTTGCAGGGCGGGCCTTGCCATCCTAGCTAGGCGGTCATGGCACAAGATCCTTATGCAATTCTGGGTGTATCGCGCGGCGCAAGCGAGAAGGACATCAAGTCCGCCTATCGCAAGCTGGCCAAGGAATTGCACCCCGACCACAACAAGGACAACCCCAAGGCCGCCGAGCGTTTCAGCGAGGTGACGCGGGCCTATGACCTGTTGACCGACAAGGACAAGCGCGCCCAGTTCGACCGGGGCGAGATTGACGGCGAGGGCAATCCGGCCGGATTCGGGGGCGCGGGCGGCTTTGGCGGCGGTTTCGGCGCCGGTGGTTTTGGCAATGGCCAGCGCGGCTTTGGCGGCGGCGGGGCCGGGCCGGAAGGCATGGATTTCGGCGATATTTTCGAAGGCATCTTTGGCGGGCGCAGCGGCGGCTTTGGGGGCGGTGGCTTTGGGGGCGGTGGCTTTGGGGGCGGCGGCGGTTTCGGCCGTCAGGCCCCGCCCAAGGGCGCCAACCGCGCCTATCGCCTTGCCGTGTCGCTGCCCGATGCCGCGCTCTGCGCCAGCCAGCGCATCACGCTGGCCGATGGCAAGACGATCGATGTCAAACTGCCCAAGGGCGTCGAGGACGGGATGCAGATCCGTCTGGCGGGCAAGGGCGAGCCGGGGCCCGGCGGCACGGGCGACGCGATGATCACCATCGCCATCCAGCCCCACCCCTATTTCCGCCGCGACGGCGATGATATCCGCGTCGATATTCCCGTCACGCTGGACGAGGCGGTGTTCGGCGCCAAGGTCAAGGTGCCCACCGCCGATGGCGCGGTGATGCTGACCGTGGCGCCGGGCAGTTCGAGCGGCAAGACCCTGCGCATCAAGGGGCGCGGCTTTACCCGCAAGGACGGCACGCGCGGCGATCAGTTCGTGACGCTGGAAATCGCGCTGCCCGAAGGCGACACGGATCTGGCGCAAAGGCTCGAAGGCTGGCGCGATACGCGCGATCTGCGCGCGAAATTCGGATAAGACCGTGCCGGACAAGGGCAAACCGGAGGGAGAGGCCAAGGCTTCCCCCACCTTGCCCGGCGGGTTTATTCTCAACGCCAAAATGCACGATCTGACGCCCGAGGCGCGGCGGCGGCGGGTGGCGCGCATCAACGGCGATCTGGCCGACCGATTGCGCGCGCAACTGGGCCATCGCGGCTTTACCGTGATCCAGCGCGTGGCAACAGGCGTCTGGCGCGACGGTTTCATCCATGCGGGCAATCTGGCCTATATGGCGGTGCTTTCGATCTTTCCCTTTTTCATCGTGGCGGGCGGCCTGTTTTCGCTGGTGGGCGAGGCGAGCGAGCGGGCCGATCTGGTCCATGCCTTTTTGCGCGTCACGCCGCGCGTGGTGGCGTCTGTGCTCGAACCTGTGGCGCGCGATGTGGTGGTGATGCGCCATGGCTGGCTGCTCTGGGCGGGTATGGCGGCGGGCGTGTGGACGGTTTCCAGCCTGATCGAGACGGTGCGCGACATTCTGCGCCGCGCCTATGGCACGCCGGTGCGACACAAGAGCTTCTGGCGGCGGCGGCTGATCGGCACGGGGCTGGTGATGGTGGCGGTCGTGCTGCTGCTGATCTCGCTTTATATGCAGGTGGCGATCGGCACCACGTTGCAGCTGATCCCGATCGATTCGATTCGCGAACAGGCGATGGTGGCCAATCTCAGCCTGTCGCGGCTGGTGCCGATGGTGGTGCTGCTGGGGTCGCTCTATCTGTTGTTTTTTATATTGACGCCAAGCACTTATCGCGGCCCGGCCTATCCCAAATGGCCCGGCGCGCTGCTGGTCACGTTGTGGTGGGCGCTGGTCTCCCTGGTGCTGCCATGGCTGCTGCGCTGGCTTTTTTTGTATGATCTGACCTATGGCAGCCTTGCTGGCGCCATGATTGCCTTGTTCTTTTTCTGGCTTGTCGGGCTAGGACTGGTTACAGGCGCGGAATTGAATGCGGCTCTGGCGGTGACGCCCGAAGAGCGCGACTGGTTAGGACAGGCGGATAACCGCGCCTCCGAAAACATGAGGGATGATTACGAATGACCGGACTGATGCAGGGCAAGCGTGGCCTGATCATGGGGCTGGCAAACGATAAGTCGCTGGCATGGGGCATTGCCCGGAAATTGCACGAACATGGCGCGGAGCTGGCCTTTTCCTATCAGGGCGAGGCGCTGAAAAAGCGCGTCGGCCCGCTGGCCGAGAGTCTGGGCAGCGATTTCCTGATCGATTGCGACGTGTCGGACATGGACGCGCTGGACGCGGCCTTTGATGCGCTGAAGACCCGCTGGGAAACCATCGACTTCATCGTCCATGCCATCGGTTATTCGGACAAGACCCAGCTGCGCGGCCGCTATTACGACACCACGCTCGACAATTTCCTGATGACCATGAACATCTCGGCCTACAGCCTGGTGGCCGTGACCAAGCGCGCGCAGGCGATGATGCCGAACGGCGGCTCGATCCTGACGCTGAGCTATTATGGCGCGGAAAAGGTCGTGCCCCATTACAACGTGATGGGCGTGGCCAAGGCGGCGCTGGAAACCAGCGTCAAATATCTGGCCAATGACTGCGGCCCGGCAGGCATCCGCGTCAACGCCATTTCGGCCGGGCCGATCAAGACGCTGGCCGCCAGCGGGATCGGCGATTTCCGCTATATCCTGAAGTGGAACGAGCTGAACTCGCCGCTGCGCCGCAATGTCACGATTGAGGACGTGGGCGGTGCGGGGCTCTATCTGCTCTCCGATCTGGCGGGCGGCGTGACGGGCGAGATCCACCACGTGGACGCCGGTTACAATGTAGTGGGCATGAAGCAGGAAGACGCGCCCGATATTGCCTTGAGCTGATGCATTTGGGGGCGCGGGCGGCCTTTGCCCCTTGCGCCCCATTCCCCCCGGCGGACAAACGCGGCATAAGCCGGTTCATGTCCGACCCGACCCTGCTCTCCGCCCTCATTTCGGCTCTGGCGATGACGCTTATCGTCTCGCTGCGCTATCTGCTCTCCAGCGGCGGTTTCGCATGGGCCACGCGGCTGCTGCAACCGGGGCTGTACGCCCCCCTGACGCGCCAGATCCGATCCGAGATCGCATGGTCGCTGCTCTCCTGCGCGATTTTCGGCATTCCGGCCGGGATCGTCGCATGGGGCTGGCGCGCGCATGGCTGGACCCGGATCTATGAGGACATCCATGCCATGCCTTTGTGGTACTGGCCCCTCTCGATCCTGATCTATCTGGCGATCCATGACACGTGGTTCTATTGGAGCCACCGCTGGATGCACGCGCCGCGCGTGTTCCGCATCTTTCACGCCGTCCATCATGCCAGCCGCCCGCCCACCGCTTGGGCCGCGATGGCCTTTCATCCCACCGAGGCGCTGACGCAGGCCTTTGTCATCCCGCTGCTGGTATTTCTTGTGCCGATTCACGTGGGGGCGCTGGGCGTTGTATTAACCATCATGACGGTGATGGGCGTGACCAACCACATGGGCTGGGAGATATTCCCCCATCGTCTGGTGCATGGGCGAATCGGGGAATGGATCATCACCGCCACCCATCATCAGCGCCACCACGACATCTATCGCGCCAATTTCGGCCTCTATTTCCGCTTTTGGGACCGGGTTTGCGGCACGGACAAGGGGCTGGGTGAATTTTTGCGCCCATAGCACCCGGACCGAATGGCGCAACTTAACCAAAGCTTTACCCTGTTGCGCGATTATGCCCGCCATTAAACATTCGTAATGATCGGCGGGAGCGAGACTATGGACGGCGCGCGCAGCTTTTTCGAACGCAACGCCGGAAGCGGTCCGGCCAATGACGAAGAAGAGGACGATTTCCTCGATCTGCCCCCGGTGGTGGTGGCCGAAGGCGAGCGCCGGTTGCAGATCCGCGCCTATGACCATTGGACCCAGTTGCTGGGCGCCAAGACCATGCCGCTGATCGCGGACCTCAAACTGGATCAGATCGGCGATATCGCCACGCAGGCGGTGCTGATCGACTTTGCCCACAGCACCGCCGATCCGCGCATCCGCTTTGTGGGCGAGATGCTGGCGCAGGAATGCGGCGTGGCGCGCGACATCACCCGCCTCGACCAGGTGCCCGAACATTCGATGCTGGCGCGCCTGACCGGGCAATATATGCAGATCATCGCCAATCAGGCCCCGATCGGCTTTGAGGAGGAATTCCTGAACGGGCGCGGGGCGATGATCGCCTATCGCGGCATGCTGCTGCCCTTTGCCGAGGAACTGGGCGGGCCGATCCGCTATGTGCTGGGCGTGGTCAATTGGAAGGAAGCGGCCGATGCCTCGCTGAGCGAGCAGTTGGCGCGTGAATTGGGCGCCTCTTTCCACGAGGACGAACAGGTCCATGCCCCCCGGCCCAGCCCCGAACAGACCGTGGCGCAATGGGCCGCGTGGGCGGACGGGCCGCAAGCGGCGGGGGCCGACAGGCCGCAAGCGGCGGGGGCGGATGATCCGCAGGCCGGGATCAACCCCGCGCCGCTGCGCGATCTGGCCGACTGGCTGAGCGACGCGCGCGCTATGGCCCAAGCGGCCGCCATCACCCAGGACCGCCCGCGTCAGGCGCTGTATGACGCGATCGGCCGGGCCTATGATTTCGCGCTGATCGCGCGCGACAAGCCGGGCGAGCTGCATGGGCTGATGGTGCAGGCGGGCCTTGTCGGCCAGCCGCGCGCGCCGCTGGTGCCCATCGTCAAGCTGGTGTTCGGCGCCGATCACGACAAGACGCGGCTGACCGAATATGCCACCGCGCTCTCGCACGGGCTGCGTCTGGGCCTGCCCCGCGGCGCGATGGCCGATCATCTGGCGCAGGCCAGCGGGGGGCTCAAGGGCGTGGTGGCGCAGGAACGCCGCCTGCGCCGCGACGAGAGCGCCGGCGAGGCCGAAAATGACAATCCACTCGACCGTTTGACGCCGCGCCCGCTGGCCTCGCTGGGCGCCAAGGGGCCGGAATATGCCGTCGTTCTGGTGCGGCGCATGGCGGATGGCACCATCGCGTTGCTGGGCGATCTGGGCGATGATCCGGCGCTGATGACGCGGGCGACAAGGTTGCTCACGCCGGAGTGAATCAGGCACGCGATTCTTCAGGCGCGGTTCAGGCCGAAACGTGTTAGGTCTGGCCCCAGCATGTCAGTCCGTTCCGCGCTCGCCTCCGCCCTACGCTCTGTGGCCACGCTTGCCGCGTGCCTGCTGGCCACCACGCCTGCGGCGGCGCAATCGGTGCTGCGCGACGCGGAAACCGAGGCGCTGTTTCACGATATGGCCGCGCCGCTGGTGCGTGCGGCGGGGCTGGACCCCAAGAATGTCGATATCGTGCTGGTCAATGATTCCTCGATCAACGCCTTCGTGGCCGGGGGTCAGGCGGTCTATATCCATTCGGGCCTGATCAACGAGGCGTCCTCGGCGCTCGAGGTTCAGGGCGTGATCGCGCATGAGCTGGGCCACGTGGTCGGCGGCCATGCGATCGATGATCGCGGGGCCAAGATGGCGGGCAATATCTCGATCCTCTCGCTGTTGCTGGGCGCGGCGGCGGCGGCGGCGGGCGGGGGCGCGGCGGCGATGGGCGTGTTCATGGCCGGGCAGCAGGCCGCGATGGGCAAATTCCTGGCCTATACGCGCGGCGAGGAAGAAGCCGCCGACGCGGCGGGCGCATCGTTCCTGTCCAAGGCGGGCATGTCCGGGCGCGGCTCGCTGGAGTTTTTTCACAAACTGCTGGTGATGGAAAACCGCTATGGCATGACCCATAGCGACGAGGCGAGTTTCTGGTCCACCCACCCGCTGACCGATGAACGCATCGCCTATCTGGAGGATGTGTACAAGAAAGACCCCGCGTGGAACGCCCCCAGCGATCCGGCGCTGGAGGAACGCTTTCAAAGGGTTAAGGCCAAGCTCTACGGCTATCTGGCCGATCCGCCCAGCACGTTTCAGGCCTTTCCAGAGTACATGAACAATGTGCCCGCGCTCTATGCGCGCGCCTATGCCTATCACAAGGAAGGCTATCTGGATAAGGCAACGGGCGAGGCGGACAAGCTGTTGGCCATGGCCCCGCGCGATCCCTATTTCCTTGAACTGAAGGGCCAGATCCTGCTGGAGGCGGGCAAGCCTGCCGAGGCGCTCGGCCCCTTGCGGCAGGCCACGGCTCTCACCGGCAACCAGCCGCTGATCGCCACCACTTTTGGCCATGCGCTGATCGCGCAGGACGATCTGGTCAATTCGCGCGACCATCTGGACGAGGCGCAGAAGGTGCTCAAGGCCGCCGTGGCGCGCGACCGGGAAAATCCCTTTGCCTGGTATGTTCTGGGCATCACCTATGCCAAGAGCGGCGATCTGCCCCGCGCCCGTCTGGCCAGCGCCGAACAGGCCTCGCTTTCAGGCAATTGGGGCGGCGCGCTGGTCAATGCCGAGGCGGCCAAGAACGGCCTTGCCGCCGGATCGCCCGACGCCATCCGCGCCGAGGATATTGCGATGGAGGCCAAGAGCTATCTCGCAAAATCGAAAAAACGCTCATAGACCGCAGCGGCTCCGGCACTCTTCTCTGGCCCAGTCATCCCGATAAGGTATCCTGTTGGGTGGCAGGGTCGGGGGGAGAGGGCCGGAGCCGCAGGCAGATCGCGGAGGCGATTTGCCTAAACAGCATAAAGGATTTTCCATGTCTCAGTTTCGCACCATTGCTCTTGCCTCGCTGTTCGGACTGGCGGGCGGTCTGGTGGGCGCAACCCTTGCCCCGATGCTGCCCTTTGGCCATGCCGGACAGGTCAAGGCGGTGCGCGAGGCGCTGCTTGAACGCCCGGAAATTCTGAGCGAGGCAGCCGAAAAGCTGAAATCGGGCGAGGCGGAAAAGCAACTGGCGCAGGTCGCCCCGCAGGCATTGAAGCCCTTTCCCGGCGCGGTGATCGGCAATCCGCAGGGCAGCCATGTGCTGGTCGAATTCATGGATTACGCCTGCGGCTATTGCCGGGCCAGCGAGGCGGATGTGGCC
The DNA here is from genome assembly GCF_028607105.1 of Novosphingobium humi. Classification (GTDB taxonomy): domain Bacteria; phylum Pseudomonadota; class Alphaproteobacteria; order Sphingomonadales; family Sphingomonadaceae; genus Novosphingobium; species Novosphingobium humi. The sequence continues at coordinate 3,324,139 of NZ_CP117417.1, forward strand.
AGGCTGGTCGCCGCCGATCCGCAGGCGCAGGTGGTGATCCGCCAATTGCCGATCCTCACGCCTGAAAGCGTGGATGCCGCCAAGATGGCGCTGGCCGCGGCCAAACAGGGCAAATTTGCCGCCTTCCACAAGGCGATGTTTGCCGCCGGGCGCCCCAATGCCCAAACCATCGCGGCCGCCGCACAGAGCGCCGCGCTGGACATGGCCGCCGCGCAAAAGGTGGTGGCCGATCCGGCCACGCAGGCCGAAATCGAGGCCAATCTGGCCCTTGCCCGCCATCTGGGCCTTGGCGGCACGCCCAGCTGGATCGCGGGCGGCAAGATCCTTGGCGGGGCGGTGGGTTATGACGCCTTGGCCGCCGCCATCAAGGGTTGATGCCTTAGCCTCTTCCCCCGGCGCACGGCTTCTGCGATAAAAGCGCATCATGGCCGTGCTTCCCTTTCGCCCCTCACCCTTTTTTGCCAATAAGAACAAGGCGTTCTGGCGATTGCAGATGCTGGGCTGGTCGGGCGCGATGTTGCTGCGCGCGATGTCCAGCCTGGCCAACAACCAGCCGGCCAGCTTTCTGGTGCTGGTGCTGATCGCCACGATCACGGGCTTTTCGATCTCGCTCCTGCTGGCGGTGGTCTATCATCAGCTGATCGGCCAGCGCCCCTTGCTGACATGGGGCGTGACGATGGTGGTGCTGCCTTTTGCGGTGTCGCTCTATGCCTTCATGGATGGCTGGGTGATCGCGCTCTATCGGCCCGACAGCATCGCCAGTTTCGCGCAATTGTTCATCGGCGTGTTTTATCTCGACGCCACGCTGCTCGGCGCATGGTCGGCGCTCTATTACGCGATCAACTTTTTCCTGCGGATCGAGGAACAGAATGACCAGTTGATGCGGCTGGAAAATCAGGCGACCAGCGCGCAATTGGCCATGCTGCGCTATCAGCTCAACCCGCATTTCCTGTTCAACACATTGAATTCGATTTCCACGCTGGTCCTGCTCAAACAGACCGATCAGGCCAATGCGATGCTCACCCGGCTGTCCTCCTTCCTGCGCTATACGCTGATCAATCCGCCCACCGGGCGCGTGACCGTGGCGCAGGAGGTCGAGACGCTCAAACTCTATCTGGATATCGAGCGGATGCGGTTTGAGGAAAGGCTGCGCACCACCTTCCGCATTGACGAGGCCTGCAAGGAAGGGCTGCTGCCCTCGCTGCTGCTGCAGCCTTTGGTCGAAAACGCGATCAAATATGCCGTCAGCCCGCAGGAATCGGGCGCCGAAATCACCATTGCGGCGGGCCTGCTGGGGCAAAATCTGCGCATCACCGTGTCCGACACCGGGCCGGGCATGACCGCGCAAAATGCCGAAAACCGGTCCAGCGGCATCACCTATGACGGGCGCGAACAGGTCTCGACCGGGGTGGGCCTTGCCAATATCCGCGACCGTTTGGCCCAGGCCTATGGAACCAGCCACAGGTTTGATATGTACGAGCCGCCCGAAGGCGGATTTGCCGTTACCATCGAAATACCGTTCGAAAAGCGCCAGTCGTCGAGTGCGCCCGCATCGGTCACCCCACGTTCAGCCTTGGCGGTGTGAAGGAAAAGGAGTTACAACGACTCCCGATCCGCAAAATGCGGCAACAAGCAGGATCCCATTGCATGACCATCCGCACCATTCTCGTCGATGACGAAAAGCTGGCCATCCAAGGCCTGCAACTGCGGCTTCAAAAATTTCCCGATGTGGAAATCATCGACACCTGCAACAATGGCCGTGAGGCGATCCGCAAGATCAAGACCGAAAAGCCCGACCTCGTTTTCCTCGACATCCAGATGCCCGGCTTCGACGGCTTTGCCGTGGTCAAGGGCGTGATGGAAATCGAACCGCCGCTCTTCGTCTTTGTCACCGCCTATCAGGAACATGCCGTGCGCGCGTTCGAGGCCAATGCGGTGAACTATCTGATGAAGCCGGTGGACGAGGATCGCCTGGCCGATACGCTCGACCGCGTGCGCCAGCGTCTGGCCGACAAGCGGGCCTCCGAAGAGGCCGAGAAGCTGAAAAACGTGCTGGCCGAAGTGGCGCCCGATGCGATGGACGCGATGGAGGATGAACCCGTCGATACAGGCGCGGACCGCTATGAAAAGCTGCTCAACATCAAGGATCGCGGCCAGATCTTCCGCGTCGATGTCGACAGCATCGAGCGCATCGAGGCCGCGGGCGATTATATGGTGATCTATACCGCCGACAATTCGATGATCCTGCGCGAAACGATGAAGGATCTCGAACGCCGCCTCGACCCGCGCGTGTTCCAGCGGGTGCATCGCTCGTGGATCGTGAACCTGAACCTCGTGCGTCAGGTCAAACCCCACACCAATGGCGAATGTTTCCTCGTGCTGGAATCGGGGGCCGATGTGAAGGTTTCGCGCTCGTATCGGGATGTGGTGGCGCGGTTTGTGCATTGATTTTTAGGGGGTAGTTTGCCTCCGGCGGGCAAAGGGACTTGTCCCTTTGCAATCCCGTTAATGGGTGGCGCTTGTTTGGCGGCGAAGCGCGATGGGTTTTAGAGCCTGCGGCGCGGATAGTGATACCTTTACCGTGCCGCAGGCTTTATTTCTGAAACGGCGCGTCCGACACCCAACGCCACCCTCATGGCGCAACAAAGACAGTAAAGGGAGCGCGAGGGTCTAGACCCTCGCATCATCCATCTTCTATAGCCTTCCCCCATGACCTTCACCCTCCAAGGCTTTGACCTGCCCGCCTTCATCCGCTCCACCCTCGCCGAGGATCTTGGCGAAGGCTGGCCCGGCGGTGGGCATGATGTGACCAGCGAAAGCGTAATCCCGGCCGACGCGCGCTTTATCGGCGTGATGGACAGCCGCGATGCGATCACGGTGGCGGGCCTGCCCATCGCGGCGGCCTTTTTCCGCCATCTTGATCCTGATGCGCAAATCGAACTGCTGGTGGCCGATGGCGACCGCGTGGCGCCCGGCACCCATCTGATGCGCATCACCGGCATGGGCCGCGCGCTGCTGACGGCCGAGCGCAGCGCGCTCAACACCGTGCAGCACCTTTCAGGCATTGCCACGATGACGCGGGAATATGTCGACGCGATGGGGAATACAGGCGCCACCCTGCTCGACACGCGCAAGACCATTCCGGGCCTGCGTGTGCTGGAGAAATATGCCACGCGCATGGGCGGGGCCACCAACCACCGCATGGGCCTGTGGGACGCGGCAATGATCAAGGACAACCATGTCGCCATCGCGGGCGGGGTCGGTCCTGCGGTTGCCCGCGCCAAGGCGGCAGGCATCGCCAACATCATCTGCGAGGTCGATCATCTCGACCAGATCGAACCGGCGCTGGAGGCGGGCGCGACGCATCTGCTGCTCGACAATATGGGCCCTGAAATGCTGGCGCGCGCCGTGGCGCAGGTTTCCGGCCGCGCGCGTTGCGAGGCCAGCGGCGGCGTGCGGCTCGATACGATCGGGGCGATTGCCGCCTCGGGCGTGGATTACGTCTCGGTGGGCCGCCTGACCCAAAGCGCGCCCGCCGCCGACATCGGCCTTGATTTCCAGGAGGTGTGAATGCGTCTGATCCTGACCACGCTTGCCCTTTCGCTGATCCCGGCGCAGGCCATGGCGCAGCAATGCGTTGCAGCCCAAGTGGGCGCCTTGCCCAAGATCTCGCGCCCCGCCGCAGAGCCGGTCAAGCCGGTGGCGAAGCACCCGATCAATGTCTACAGCTTTGTCATGAGCTGGACCCCGTCCTATTGCGCGGGCCTCAAGGGGCCGCTGAAAGATCCGGGCGACAAGCTGCAATGCGGACAGGACAAGCCGCCCTTCGGCCTCGTCGTCCATGGCCTCTGGGGCGAAACCGATGGGGGCAACTGGCCGCAATGGTGCGCGACCAAGGCCCCCGCGCCCACTTTGCCGCAATTGCAGAAACATCTGTGCATCATGCCCTCGGCCGCAACGCAGATGCATGAGTGGAAAAAGCACGGCGCCTGCGGCCCATGGACCAGCGGCGGCGCCTATTGGCAAAGTGCGGCGCGGCTCTATGCCAAGCTGAAAAAGCCTGATCTCTACAAACTGGCCAAGGACGGGCGGATGGTGTCGGACGCGGTGATCCACGCCTTTGTCGACGCCAATCCGATGTTCAAGGACAATGAAAAGGCCATTCAGGTCCAGACCATGCCCGCCGCCGACGGTTCGGGCAAAGTTTGGCTGAAACAGGTCCATCTCTGCTTCGAACCCAAGGGCATCGAAAAGGGCAGCTTTGTGCCCAAGGCCTGCCCCGCGCCGTCGAGCAGCGACTTGTTCATCATCCCGACCAGCCGCAAGCCGCTCTAACGGCGGGCCGCAAAGAAATCCCGCAGCATCCCGGCCGCCTCATCCTCGCCCATGCCGGAATAGACTTCTGGGCGGTGCAGGCAGGTGGGCTGGTCAAAGATCCGCCCGCCATGGGCCACAGCGCCGCCCTTGGGGTCTGCTGCGGCATAATAGAGGCGGGCGATGCGCGCATGGACGATCGCGCCCGCGCACATCGCGCAGGGTTCGAGAGAGACCCACAGATCGCAGCCGTCGAGTCGTTCATTGCCCAGCGCGCGGGCCGCCGCGCGAATCGCCAGCATTTCGGCATGGGCGGTGGGGTCGCATTGGGTACGGGGCAGATTATGGGCGGCCGAAATGATCATGCCGTCCTTGACCACCACCGCGCCGATCGGCACTTCTCCGGCGTCCGCGGCGGCCCGCGCCTCGTCAAAAGCCCGGCGCATCGGGGCGGGAAGTGGCCATCGCGTCATAAAGACAAGGGCTAGCGCAGCGAAAGGTCCAAGGCAACTTGACCTTTTCCACACGAATCGTTATGCGCGCCCCCTCACCCGCCTTTTATGCGGGTCATCGGATTCTTTCTTAAGCGAGTAGCACCCATGTCCCGTATTTGCGAACTGACTGGCAAAGGCCGCCAGGTCGGCCACAACGTCAGCCACGCCAACAACAAGACCAAGCGCGTGTTCCTGCCCAACCTGCAGAACGTCACGCTTCTGTCGGAAGGTCTTGACCGCAGCTTCAAGTTCCGCGTCTCGACCCACGGCCTCCGCTCGGTGGAACACGTGGGCGGCCTCGACAACTGGCTGCTCAAGAGCTCCGACGACAAGCTCAGCCCGCGCGCCGTCAAGGTGAAGCGCGAGCTGGCCAAGAAGGCCGCTGTCGCCGCTTAATCGGCCCGTTGGGTTGATGTGAAAAAGCCCGGTGGGGGATTCTCCGCCGGGCTTTTTCGTGTCTGGAATTTGAAGGAAGGTTGAAGATGCGAGGGGTGGTTTTCCAGATGGCCGATTTGTCGAGACAAATCGGTTGCTCCCTCGCGCTCCCATGACTGTCTTTGTCGCGCCAAGGGTTCGGCGTCAGGTATCAGACGCAGCGTTTCAGGAATAAAGCCCGCCGCGCGGTAAAGGCATCGCTGTCCGCGCCGCAGGCTTTACAAACACCAGTCCCAAACACCGCCGGGCCGACCTCCACCCCATTAACGGGATTGCAAAGGGACCGAGTCCCTTTGCCCGCCGGAGGCACCTTAAACCCCTTATTTTCCCGCCTTCAAACTCGCATCGCGAATCCCGCGAAACTCATCACTCTTGTGCCAGTTGGGCCACATCGCCCCATCGGCCAGAGTGCGCCCCAGCTTGTAAAAGACCTTCACGTCCTGCGTGATGCCCGACCAGTCCCACGTGTCCGAATATTCGTCCGAGGGCTGGTGATAGCGATGCTCGACATAGTCCTCGGTGGCCAATGCGCCCGCCTTGGCGCCGCCGGCAAACAGGTCCTGCCCGCGCGCAATGTCGAACATGGGCACGCCGCGCTTGGCGAGGCTGAAGTGGTCCGAGCGGTAGTAGTGGCCGCGTTCGGAATGGTCCTCGGGGCTTTCATACAGCCCTTCCTGCTTGAGCACGGCGCGGAAAATGCCGGTGAGGTCGGATTTGTCGCCCCCCGTCATCGCGTAATTGCGCGCGCGCCCGATCGGGGCCAGCGCGTCCATATTCACCCCGCCCACCGTTTTCGCCAGCGGATAGAGCGGGTTCTGGCCATAGAATTCGCTGCCCAGCAGGCCCGATTCCTCCAGCGTGAGCGCCACAAAGACCTGACTGCGCCGCGCCGGGCCTGCCTTCACATTGGCCTTGGCCAGCGCCACCAGCGCGCCCACACCGGTCGCATTATCCACCGCGCCGTTGCAGATGCCGTCGCCCTTGGCGTCCTTTTCGCAATGCCCCAGGTGATCCCAATGCGCCGAATAAAGCACCACCTCATCGGGCTTCACGCGGCCCTTCTGGATGCCCACGACATTGTGCGATTCGGACCGGCGCAGCGTGCTGTCAAACGAGAGGCTGGCCTTGAGCCCCAGCGGAACGGCCTTGAAGCCCTTTTGCTTGGCCGCTTCGGACAGGGCGGCAAAATCCTTGCCCGCCGCAGCAAAGACCTTCTTCGCCACGCCCATCTGGATCCAGCCGTTGGCCTCGGTCTGGTCCATCGCATTGTCGGGCCGCGCTACATAATATTCCGAACCCGACCAGCTCGACTGCACCACATTCCAGCCATAGGCGGCCGGATAGGTATCATGCACGATCAACGCCGCGCGCGCGCCCTGACGGGCCGCTTCCTCATATTTATAGGTCCAGCGCCCATAATAGGTCATGCGGCGGCCCTTGAAGAGGCCTACCTCGTCCTTGGCGGCATAATCGGGGTCGTTGATCAGGATCACGGCCACCTTTCCGTGCATGTCCACGCCCGCGTAATCGTTCCAGCCCAGTTCGGGCGCGTTGATGCCATAGCCGACAAAGACCAGATCGCTGTCCTTGATCTCGGTATGGGGCACATGGCGGAAACTGGTGGCGACAAAATCGCTGCCCCGCACAAAACCGATGCCGCCGATGGTCAGCGGGCTGCTTTGCGTCACGGTCATTTCGACGGTGGGCACGGTCTGCAGCCATCCGCCCTTTTCGCCGCCCGGCTTCAGCCCCGCCGCCTTGAAGCGCGCAATGATCGCATCCAGCACTTTCGGCTCAACGGCGGTGGAGGGGCCGCGCCCTTCCATATCGTCGGCCGAGAGCGTTTTGACCGTGTCCTTCATCAGCGCCACGTCAATCGGCGGCACCTTGATCGCGGGCACTTTGGCAGCAGGGGCGGCCGCCAAGGCAGGCGCAGCCGCGCCCAACAGAAAAGCGGCCAGCAAAGGCGAATATTTCATGTCTCAAACCTTCTGATAGGGGGAATTTCAGTCGATCAGGCCCTTGGCGCGCAGCATCGGCGTGACCGAAGGATCGCGCCCGGTGAAGCCCTTGTACATGGCCGCATAATCCAGCGACGACCCGCGCGAGAGCACCAAAGCGCGGAAACGATCGCCATTAGCGCGGGTCAGGCCGCCATGGTGGACGAACCAGTCATAGGCGTCATGATCCAGCATCTGGGTCCACAGATAGGCGTAATAGGCACTGGCATAGTCATTGGCCCAGATGTGGCGGAAATAGCTGGAGCGATAGCGCGGCGGGACATGAGCCGTGTCCAGCCCCGTGGCGGCCAGCGCCTTGGCCTCAAACGCATCGACATCCTGACGCGGCGCATCGGCCGAGAGCGCGTGCCAGTCCATATCCAGCATCGCGGCGGCCACCACCTCGCCCAGATCATAGCCCTGATCGATGCGGCGCAGGTCTTTCAATTTTTCCACCATGGCCGCCGGCATCGGCGCGCCGGTCTGATAATGGTGCGCATAATGGGCCAGAACCTTGGGGTCGGTGGCCCAGTTCTCGTTGAACTGGCTGGGGAATTCGACGAAATCGCGGGCCGTGTTGGCCCCCGACATGCTGGGATAGTACTGGTCCGAGAACAGGCCGTGCAGCGCATGGCCAAATTCGTGGAACATGGTGATCACATCATCAAAACTGACCAGCAGCGGCTGTCCGGCGGCGGGCTTGGCGAAATTCTCGACATTATAGATGACCGGCTTGGTGCCCATCATCCCCGACTGGCCGACGAAATTGCTCATCCATGCGCCGCCCTGCTTGTTGTCCCGCTTCCACGGGTCCCAATAGAACAGGCCCAGTTCCTTGCCGTCCTTGTCATAGACGGTGTAGGTGCGCACATCCTCCTGATAGACGGGCAGATCGGTGCGGCGCTTGAAGCTGATGCCGTAAAGCTGGTTGGCGGCGTAAAAAACGCCCTCCTCCATCACCTTGTTGATCTCGAAATAGGGCTTGGCCGAGCCGGGATCAAAGGAGAGCTTGGCCTTCAGGCTTTGCGCGGCATATTTCTGCCAATCCCACGGCTTGACGCTGGTGTCGCCGCCATCCTTGGCGATCAGGGCGGCCAGTTCCTTGACCTGCCGCTCCTGCGCAGCGCGCAGCGCAGGGGCCAGCTTGGCCATGAAGGCGCGGGCATTGGCGCCGTTCTTGGCCATCTGGTCATAGAGTTGATAGTCGGAAAAGTTCTTGTAACCCAGCAGCTTGGCCTTTTCGGCGCGCAATTGGGCCATTTCGGCGATCATCGCGCGCGTGTCATGGGCATCGCCCCGCTCGCTGCGGGTCCAGCTCGCCTCGAACAAAGCCTTGCGCGTCGCCGGATCGCTCAGGCTTTCCAGTTGCGGCTGCTGGGTCGTGTTCTGCAAGGGCAGCACATAGGAACCGGCAGGCAGCTTCTTATCCTGCGCCGCCTTGGCCGCCGCCGCGATTTCGCCCTCGGACAGGCCCGCCAGCGCCGCCTTATCCTTGACCACCAGCGCTGCCTCGCGCGTGCCCGCCGTCAATTGCTGCGAAAATTCGGTCGAGAGAGTGGCAAGCCGCTGGTTGATCGCTTTCAGCCGCGTCTTGCCCGCCTCGTCCAGCAGCGCGCCGCTATGGGTAAAGCCCTCATAGGTGCGATCGAGCAGGCGGCGCTGGACGGGCGAGAGCTTGAGGCCCGCAGCCTTGTCATGCAGCACCTTGACGCGGGCGAAGAGTTTCGCATTGAGCGCCACCTCGTCATTGAGCGCCGCCAGCTTGGGCGAGGTGATGCGGTCCACCTCGTCCAACGTGTCATTGGTGTTGGCCCCGGTCAGCGCAGAAAACACCTGCATCACGCGGTCCAGCATCTGGCCCGAACGCTCCATCGCCTCGATCATGTTGGCAAAGGTGGGGGCGGCGGGATTGGCGGCGATTTTGGCGATTTCGGCCCGGCGCAGGGCGATGCCGCGCTCGATGGCGGGCTGGAAATCACCGTCCTTGATGCGCGAAAAATCGGGCGCGTGGAACGGCAGCGGCGAAGGCGCGTCAAACACCGTCTGCGCCCCCGACGCGGCGGGAATCATCGCCAGAGACGCCGCCATCACCATCCAACGATGCTTCATCACACTGCTCCTTGTTTAGCCCAAATTACCGGCCGCAGTTTCCTGCGCCACGATGGCGCGCACGGCGTCGCGTTCCCCCGGCGTCAGATCCGGGTGCCAGATGTCGAAAATCATCACCACGCGCAGATGGTCGCTGGGGTTCATCGCCTCATGCTCGACCGTGTCGTCGAACACGAAAGGCTCGCCCTCACGCCACATCCGCGTTTCGGCCCCCACCCGGAACCAGCAGCCATCGGGCACCACCAGCGGCACATGGCACAGCAGCCGCGCATTATTGACCCCCACATGGGGCGGAATGGCCGTATGGGGCGCCAGCAGGGAAAACAGCGCATTGGCCGAGGCGCCGGGAATATCGGGCTGGGGCATGCGCGAGAGCAGATCCATCGTGACCGGGCATTGCGCGGCATTGGCCGCCACGATCTCGCCCCGGCGGATCAGATGGATCGCGGTCCAGTCGGGATTGTGGTTCAGGGGCTGCCACTGGCGCAGCGCCTGATGCTCGGCATATTGGATATAGGGGGCCAGTTCGGCGCGGTCCGAACGCATCACGGCCAGCATTTCCTCGCGGATCGCGGGCGTCGCCTCGGCAAGGTCAGCCAGCCATGGAAAACGCTCGGCCGGGTGATATTCGCGCATGCTCAGACCCGGAAAGAAGAAATGGGTCGGCTCGGAATAATAGGGGCGGGTGTGGCGCAAGGTGTTGCTGCGGAAACGGGCGATGCGCCATGCCTCATCGCCCCCGACCGCTTCGCTGGCCCGTGTGGCCTGCGCCATTTTCGCGGCGCGCTCAGCCCGCCATGCGTCGCGCAAACTCTCGCCATGGGCCATCGCGGCCAGCAGCGGCGGCGGCAGATCCCCCTCCGGCCTCTGCGCCAGCGCCTCGTCCCATGCGCGGCCCACGGACGGATCGCCGATGCTCTCCAGCAATCCGGCCCGCATGCACAATGCCATAAAGTCCAGCGGCGCCAGCGCCAGCCCAGCCTCGACCGCGCGCAAGGCCCGATGCGGTTGGCGCAAAGCCCGGCGCAGGCCTGCCAGTTGCAGATAGAGCGTCAGGCTGGGTTCGCGGTCCAGATCCTGTTCAAGCCGGTTGGCCGCCCCGGCCAGATCGCCCGCACGAACCATGGCCTCGACAGTGCTCATGCCTGCGGCGCCTCGCCATAGCCAAAGCGTTCGATCCAGCCCGAAAGGCGCGCGGCCACCGGGGCCAGATGCGCCTCATAGCGCCGCCAGCGCCCGGCGGCGCGCTTGTAGATCGGCTCGGTCACCTGCGCATAGCTGGCGGTGATGACGGTGCCGCGCGCGCGGGCCGCCTCGCGGTGATCCACCCCGCCCTCTGGCCAGTCCAGCCCCAGCCAGTCGAACAGGGGCCGCAATTCGGCGTCCTTGTCCTCGACCAGCCGTTCATAGACCACCTCGCCCACCGGCAGGTCCAGCAACGCGCGCGCCTTTTCCCACTGGCCAAAGGCGGCCTCATACAGCGCGGCGGCATCCTCCAGATCGAGGAAACTGGCCATGGCATTGTTCAGCCGGAAATTGGTCAGCCAGCAGGAAAGCACCACATCGCAAGGGTGGCGCAGGGCAAGGATAAACCGGCTTTCGGGAAACAGGCGGGCGATGGTGGGCGCATGGCGCAGATGCATCGGATGCTTGTCCAGCACGATGCTGTCGGGCGCCAGATCGGCCAATGCGCCGGCGCGGGCGAAATAGAGCGCGCGCGCCTCCTCGATCTGATCCGCGCTCAGACCCGGCAGGGCGGCGATGCCCCCCAGTTGCGCCTCGATCTCGGCGATAATCGGCGCTTCCTCCAGCACGCGCACGCGCGGCTCGGCCATCAGCATCGTGTCGAGCAGGGTCGTGCCCGAACGCGGAAAGCCCAGCAGGAAGATCGGCGCGGGGCGTGTGGGCGTGGGCGTGAACGCCCCCCACCCTGCCCGCCATGCCGGGGTGAGCAAGGCCGCGCCCTCGTCAATCTCTGCGCGATAGCGCGCCCCGCGCCCGCGCGGATCGGTCGGGTCGGCGGCAAATTCGGCATTCATCGCGGCAAAGGCGGCAAAGGCCTCGTCATAGCGCCCCAGCCGGTCGAGCAGCACCCCGCGCAGGTGATACCGCTGCGCTGCGCTCACCTTATCCTCGCCCGCCGCCTCCAGCGCGGCCAGCGCCTCGTCATAGCGATGAGCGCGTTTGTGGCGCAGCGCGTCGATAAAGGAGAGCGAGGCGGGATCGACATGGCCCGCAGCCTCCGCGCGCAAAGGCTCGATCTCATCCTCGCGGTTCACCCGCTCCAACAGGCTGGCCAGAGCGACCCATGCCTGCGCAATCGAAGGGTCGATCGCCAAAGCCTTACGCAGGGGGGCCTCCACCTCGTCGAACAGGCCCATCATGGCGGCATGTTGGCCAAAATCGGCCTGAATCTGGGCATCTTCGGGGGCCAGACGGGCGGCCTCGGCAATTGCGCGATGCGCCCCGTCGGCATCCCCCGCCCCGCGCAGCACATCAAACATCGCGTAATGGGGCGCGGCCTCCTGCGGAAATTCGCGCAACAGCGCGCGCAGCATTGCCTCGCCTTCCTCGCCATGCCCGGCCTCGATCAGGGTCTTGCCCAGATTAAGCCGCACCGGCGCGGAATCGGGCACCAGTTCAGCCGCCCGGCGCAGCGCCGCAATCGCCCCTTCCCAATCCTCCAGCGCAGACAGCGCATTGCCCAGATTGTTCCACCCCGACCAGTCGCGCCCATCGCCCGCCAGAGCGATGCGGTAGAGCACCGCCGCGCGGGCGAAATCCCCCGCCTCCTGCGCCAGATGGCCGCCGATCCGCGCCAGCCGCAAAGACCGATCCGCCCGCGCCGCGCCCTCTTCACACAGCGCCAGCGCCGCATCCCCGGCCCCGGTGCGATAAAGCGCCTCGGCCAGATTGGCGCGCACCGTATTGTCGGCAGGCTGGGCATGATGGGCGGCGCGCAGATGGGGGATGGCATCGGCAAATTGCCCGCGATGAAACTCCACCGCCCCGGCCAGCGCGGCAAACACCGGCCCGCCCGCCCCACGCGCGGCGGCGCGGCGCACGGCAACCGAGGCATCGTCCATCCGCCCGGCCCGCGCAAGGGTGACAATCTGACGGATCGTCTCCTGCTCATCGGCCTGTGTCATCCCGCCGGCATCAAGGCTCACGCAAATTCCCCTTCTATCATAAGCAAACGGCGGCCCCTCCCGAAGGAGAAGCCGCCGCTGCCGATCACGTTAGCGCCAAAGGATCAGAAATTGACCGTCGCGCCAACAAACAGATAGCGACCCAGCGAGTCATACACGCCCGGATAGGTATTGCCATTGCAATAGACCGAGGCGCAGGCGCTGGCCACGCCCGTGCCGCCCGAGGAAACCAGCGGCGGATCCTTGTCGAACAGGTTGTTGACACCCGCACGAACCGACAGGCCCTTGGTCACCTTGCCCGTCAGGAACAGGTCGATGTAGTTCATCGCCGGCAGCTTGTTGTTATACAGGCTGTAATCCGAGGCGGCGAGGGTGGCCGAGGGGTTCATGCCTTCCACCTTGACCGAACCGACATAACGCCAGGTCAGCGACACATCGATGTTCTTGGGCGTCGACCAGGTGATGCGGGCCTTGTGGCGCCAGTTGGGCGCCGGAACGCCGCAGGTGGAACCATAATAGCCGGCGCAGTCATAGGCAGGCGAAAGGCCGTTATAGGTCGACTTTTCGCTCAGCGCCGTCCCGGTCAGGTTGGCGCTGATCTTGCCCCAGACGCCCAGGTTCTTCGAATAGCTGGCGTTGACTTCAAAGCCGGCGGTCTTGACCCAGCCCACGTTGTTGTCAAGATCGACGACATAACCGTCCGAGGACAGCCACAGCGACCCGGCCGCATTGCGCTTGACCAGACCGCAGGCCAGCGTGCTGCCCGAGTTGCAAGCCCCCAGAATCGCGTCGGCGCCATAGGCCTGAATGGCCTGGTTGATCTTGATATCGAAATAGTCAACGCTCAGCGACAGACCCGGAACCATATGCGGGGTGAGCACCACGCCGACAGTCTTGGTCGTGGCCTTTTCCGGCTGCAGGTTGGCATTGCCGCCCAGATAGCCGTTATATTGCGCTGCCGGGTTCGTTGCCACGGTCTGTCCCACACGCAGGCCCTGCGCCAGACAGCCGGTTTCCGAAGCCAGAATAGCATGGCCCGCACAAGGATCGGTCACGCCATCGAGGCCGACATAGTTGGCGCGGAACAGTTCCTGAATGTTGGGCGCACGCACCGCGCGGTTGAGGCTGGCGCGGATGCGGATATCCTCGATCGGGGTAAAGTCCAGTTCCAGCTTGTAGGTGCCGGTCTTGTAACCCTTGCCGTTGTTGATCGCGTAATCCGAATAACGGAAACCACCGTTGAAGGTCAGCATCCGGTCAATCACCGGCACCGCGATTTCGCCGAGGAATTCGGTGACGTGATAGCCGCCGTTGATCGGCAGGGTGGGCGCGCCCTGACCGGTCAGATCGCCGGTCTGGAACGAGGTGTCGGTGTTGAGCGCCAGCTTTTCGGTGCGGCGTTCAATACCCAGCGCGATGTTCACGCCATCGCTGGCCAGCGGCGATTTCAGGCCATAGGTGCCAAGGTCGCCCGTCAGCGTGCCCGACAGAACGGTCTGGCTGGTATAGCCGTTCTGGAAGCCGGTGGCGCTCAGATAAGAGAGCGCGGCGGCCGAAGGCGTGCCCGACCAGATGTTATAGGGAACGCAGCCCGACGAGGGATAGGTGAGCGAAATGCGGCACACCGGCGTACCTGCGGGGCCGGTCACAACGTCGAGCGCATAGTTCAGACGCTGGGCCGAAAATTCGTTCGAATAGATCTGGTTATAGTTGGTGCGCCCATACTGGAAATAGGCGTCATAGGCCCAGCCATGCCCCAGATCGCCCTTCGAGCCGATCACCGTGCGGAACGAGGTGTGCTGGAGATCGCTGATGCGGGGCCCGCCTTCGACGTTGCGGCGCAAAAGCTGGAAAAAGGCGGTGTTGGCATTGGCCGCCGGCGTCACCTGCGACTGGGTGGTCGGATTGAACGTGGCATAGACAGCCGGAACCACCGGGTAATTGCCCAGATAGCCCATAACCATATTGGCGCTGTTGCAGATTTCCGACTTCTGCGACGCGCTCATCAGCGGGTTGTCGCAATTGATCGTCTGCGTGTTGCCAAAGTCACCCGAGGGGGCGATCTGGGCCACCGTGTGGTCGTCCATGAACATGAATTCAAGGTAAGGCTTCAGAGCCGAATTGATTTCATAATCGGCGAACAGACCGGCGGTGTAACGCTGATCGGGGCGCTGGAAGTAGTTGAGCGGCGCAAAGTTGTAGCGGGTCAGCGCGCCCGGCGTGAACGTGCCGTTGCCCAGCGTGCCCACGGTCGAGGACGAACCGCTGCCGGGCGTGAAGTAGAAGGCGTTACCATTGGCCGAGGTGGCCGAACCGCCGCACTGGAGGCCCGAACGGTTGTTCGAGCGGTTCTGGATCGTGCACTTGGAAAAATCGCGCGAGGACTGGAGCAGCGCATTGGCGCGGCGATAGCCGAAATAGGCCATCACATGGCCTGCGCCATCGGCAAACTTGGTGCCATAGGAAATCGTGGCATCGACGCTGTTGCCGCCCCAGGTGTTGCCCGTGGGATAGTCATAGCCCGAAATGCCCGCCGCGGTGCGCGCGTTGAGCAGGCCCTGAACCATGGTCGAGCCATTGTTGTGCTGATACAGGCCGTCGTTGAGGTCAATGCGCAGGCCGTTGAGGTCCTTGTCCATGACAAAGTTGACCACGCCCGCGACCGCGTCCGCGCCATAGGTGGCCGAGGCGCCGCCGGTCAGCACGTCGACGCGCTTGATCAGCGAGGCGGGGATGAAGTTAAGGTCGGCGGCCGAGCTGCTGGTCGGGCTGGGGTCGCCCGCCATCAGGCGGCGGCCGTTGATCAGCACCAGCGTGCGCTTGGGACCAAGACCGCGAAGGTCGACTTCGGCCGTGCCGCTCGCGCCGTTGGCCAGCGTCGAGGATTGCGCGGCAAAGACCTGCGGCAACTGGTTGAGGATGTCTTCGGTGCGGGTCGTACCCGCCACCTTGAGATCCATCGCCGACACCGTGGTGATCGGCGCCGCCGATTTCAGGTTCGGGTTGACGATGCGCGTGCCCGTCACCACGATCGTGGCCGAGGTGTCGACCGGGGCGGCCGGGGCGGACGGCGGACCATCGACGATGGAGGCCTGTTGGGCATAGGCGGGACCGGCCAGCATGGCGATGCTCATCACCAGCGGCGCAGCACCATGCCGCAATGCATTTGCAAGGTTCGTTTTCATGTTCACCCCTTTGTTGCGCGCGAGGCGCGAGACCAGCCGCCAAGGGTTGGCCCGGACAAAGCTCCATTCGTTCGGCTAGCGGCTCTGGGCAGACTTCCTGATGCCCCGGAAGTTTGATTGGCGCGCCTCCGCACGGAGAAAGAGCAATGTCGATGTCTTGCCGCCGAGGCGGGCCGGGGTAAAGAAGCTGACATGGCTGTCAGTAAAATATTGCTCCATTGTTGCAATTCAGTCACATTTGTTGCAACGAAGCAGCAGGTCAAAAAACGATAGTTATAAACCACTGAAATAATATAACATTAGATTCGGGGTTTATAACCATTTTTGCATGGTTAGAGTCCAGAATGCGAAATATTGCTGCAAAACAGGCCATCGCCCGCCACCCCGCAGGATGAAGATGTCAATGCTCCGATCCTGGGCACACAGGACCAGCCGCCCCGCCCCAAGGAACGAAGAAAAATTAAACCTGTCAGCACGTTAATCAAAAATCGCGCCCGTATGGCCAAAGCCCTGCCCCCTCGCCCCGCCGGTTAGCGGTCAGGCGTTGAGATCCGCATAATGGCTGGGCGGCTGGATCACTTCCATCCGTTCGGCCAACAAGGGGCGGAAGCTGGGGCGGCTTTTGAACACCGAATACCATGTGCGGGCCTGCTCATGCCCGCTCCAGTCCAGCCCTCCCAGATAGTCGCAGACCGAAATCTGCGCCGCCGCCGCCAGATCGGCCAGCGACAAGGTCGCCCCGCCCAGCCAAGGCCGCGTATCGACCAGATAGTCGATGTAATAGAGATGGTCATGGGCCAGCCGCATCGCCTCGCGCAGCACGCGCGAATCGGGCGATTGGCGCAGCACCAGCCGCTTCATCATCCGCTCCTGAAGCAGCGGCCCCGTGACATCGGCAAAGAACTTTTCATCGAACATGGCCACCAGCCGCCGGATTTCCGCCCGCGCCGCCGCCGTGCCGATGATCAGCGGGCTGCGCTCGACGGTTTCCTCCAGATATTCGCAGATCGCCCGGCTGTCCGACAGGGCCAGCCCCTTTTCCGGGTCCTGCAGCACCGGGGTGCGCCCCGCCGGGTTCAGGTTGAGAAACTCGTCGCGCATGTCCCACGGGTTTTCGCGCCACAGTTCATAGGCAATCCCCTTCTCGCCCATGACGAGACGGACCTTGCGGGAGAAAGGACAGAGCGGAAATTGATAAAGGCGCCACATGACCCATTCCCTTGCCCCAAGCGATGGGGCCAGAGCAAGGGATCAGGCGCGCGATTAAAGGATTTTGACCCGGATAAGCCTGCGGCCTACCGCGAAGTGACGCAAATCACACTGTCATGGCGCGCCAGAACCCACAGCGAGAGCCCCGCCTCGCGCGCGCGCGCCACGGCCAGCGAAGTGGGCAGCGAGATCGTCACCAGAGTCGTGACCCCGGCCTTGACCGCCTTTTCGACGATTTCATACGAACAGCGCGCGGTGGAAAACAGGAAACCTTCGGCCCGCGAGACCCCGGCCCGCGCCATGGCCCCAATCAGCTTGTCCACCGCATTGTGCCGCCCGACATCCTCGCGGCAGGCCATAATTGCGCCATCAGGCGCGCAAAAAGCGGCAGCGTGGGCCGCCGATGTGGCCCGGCCCAGCGTCTGATGCTCGCGCAATTCCTCGCCCGCCTCGAATATGGCGTCGGGGGCGATCGGGGCATGGGGCGCGACCTGCGGCAAGGGCCGGGCCAGCACCTCCAGATTCTCCATCCCGCACAACCCGCAGGAGCTTTCCGCCACCCGCGCCCGCACGCGCTCGGACAATTTCGCCGCGTCCAGCCCGTCGATCTGCGCCCGCAAAATCCAGCCGATGTCGAGATGCGCCACGCCAACCTCACCCATCTGGGCCGCGTCCGAAATCAACCCCTCGGCCATGGCAAAGCCGGTGGCATAGTCGATCAGATCGGAGGGGGTGGCCATCATCACCGCATAGGCAAGGCCGTTGAACTCCAGCGCCACCGGCGCCTCGGGCACCCACAGGCGCCCGGCATAGGCCACCGATCCGTCGCGCCCGTACACTTTCCCCCCGCTGTCGAGCGAAAAGGGCAAAGGTTCGGGCGCGGGGATCATGTCACATCAGGCCGGGCGATAAAGCGCGCACAGCTTGTGCCCATCGGGATCGCGCAGATAGGCCAGATAAAGATTGGCTTCCTTGCGCAGGCCCGGCGGGTCTTCGCAAGTGGCGCCGCCATGGGCCACGCCTGCGGCATGCCAGGCATCGACCTGCGCCTCGTTTTCAAGGCCAAAACCGATGGTCCCGCCATTGGCCGTGCAGGCCGGTTCGCCGTTGATCGGGATCGCCACGATAAAGGCCGCGCCCTTGTGGACATAGACCAGACGGTTCTTGGCCGTGTCGACCACGCCTTCCGGCCCGCCCGTTGCGGCAAACAGCGCATCATAGAAAGTCTTGGAACGGGCCAGATCACTCGATCCGACGAAGATATGGCTGAACATCGTTTGCCTTTCCTTTCTGATTTAAAGCCGGGGCAGGGTCACGCCGCGCTGGCCCATATATTTGCCCGCGCGGTCGGCATAGGACACCTCGCAAGGCTCGTTGCCCTGAAGGAACAGAAACTGGCACGCGCCCTCATTGGCGTAAATCTTCGCAGGCAGCGGCGTGGTGTTGCTGAATTCCAGCGTCACATGGCCTTCCCAGCCCGGCTCCAGCGGGGTCACATTCACGATGATGCCGCAGCGCGCATAGGTGCTCTTGCCAAGGCAGATCACCAGCACATCGCGCGGAATGCGGAAATATTCCACCGTCCGGGCCAGAGCGAAAGAGTTGGGCGGGATCACGCAGACATCGGTCTTGCGGTCCACAAAGCTGTTCGCGGCAAAATCCTTGGGGTCCACCACGGCCGAATCGACATTGGTGAAAATCTTGAACTCATCGGCCACGCGCGCGTCATAGCCATAGGATGAAAGCCCATAGGAGATCACGCCCTCCCGGTGCTGCCGCTCCAGAAACGGCTCGATCATCCCCTGCGTCTGCGCCGCCTCGCGGATCCATTTGTCTGATAGTATCGCCATAGCGTGGCTTCATGGCGGATGGAGGCGCGTGGGGCAATGATTTTGAGAGGTAGTAGGGTTATGCCTCCGGCGGGCAAAGGGACTCGTCCCTTTGCAATCCCGTTAATGGGATGGTGGGAGGTTTGAAAGGCCGGGGATTGGGGTTGTTAAAGCCTGCGGCGCGGGGAGGTTGCGCAAGAGGCGCCGCAGGCTTGAAAATTCAAACCTCGCGTCCGACACATTCGGCCGAACCCTTAACGCAACGCAGACAGTAAAGGGAGCGCGAGGGTCTAGACCCTCGCATATCGTCCCTTAAATTCTTCCTGCCAAAATCAATGCCAAGGCGCAGCCCACCACCAGAAGCAGGCGCACTGCTTCCAAACCATGATCGAGAATAAGGGCGCGGGTTTTGCTCATGGGCAAACCCTGCGCCCAAAACCTCACCGAATCCTTAAGCCACCGATGGCATCTGCTGGCTGGAGCAATGGAACGACCCGCCCCCGGCCAGAATTGCATCCGCCATAATGCCCACGGTTTCGCGATCCGGGAAAAGCTCGGCAATCGCGGCGACGCCATCGGCGTCATGCGCGGTGCCATAGATCGGCACGACGACCAGCTTCGAGGTGATGGCGAAATTCATATAGGACGCCGGTTCGATCCGCCCATCGCGCTCCACCCGCCCCGGCGAAGGGACATTGCGCACAATCACGCCCGCCGCCTCGGCCCGCGCCTTGGCATCGGCATAGATCGCGGCATTGGGATCATCCGCCCCGGTCGCCATGGGCAGCGCCAGCACATTGTCGGCCACAAAGCGGGCAAGGTTATCGACATGCCCATCGGTATGGTCATTGATCAGTCCGTCGCCCAGCCACAGCACGCGGTCAAAACCCAGATCGCGCTTCAGCCGCATTTCCTGATCCGCGCGGCTCAGATGCGGGTTGCGGTTGGGGTTGAGCAACACCTGCTCGGTCGTCGCCACCAATCCGGTGCCGTCGCAATCCAGAGCGCCGCCCTCGATGATCCAGTCGCTGGTGGTGATCTCCAGCCCGGCGTCGGCCGCGATTTCCGCGCCGATGGTCTGGTCGCCCTCCATCAGATATTTGCCGCCCCAGCCGTTAAAGCCAAAGCGCCGCGCAGCCCGCCCGCCTTTGCCATCCAGCACCACCAGCGGCCCGGTGTCGCGCAGCCATACGTCGCCATAGACGCGGCGTTCGATCACCACCTTTTCGCTGCACAGCGCGCGGGCGCGCGCCTCATTGGCCTCGTTGCGCACGATCAGGCGCACCTCCTGCCCGCTTTCGGCCACGGCATTGGCGAAATCGGCCATCTGCACCTGCGCGGCCTCAAGGAAGCCGGGCCATTCCTCGCGATCATGGGGGAAACCGATCCACAGCCAGTCCTGCGGATGCCATTCGGGGGGGAAGCGCCAGTTGGGGGTGAGGTTCGTCATGGAAGGGGCCTTTAGCGACTTACTGCCCTTGCGAAAAGGGTCGCAAACAGGCCAATAGGATGGCCGGAGAGTGAGGAGTTTTTATGACCGATTGGCAAAACGCCCTGGCGCGGGCCGAGGCGCATTCGCCCTTTTTGTCGCGGGCGATGGGGCGTTTGCCCGATCTGGTGGCGGTGCTGGCCGCGGGCGATGGAGAGGCCGCGCTGGCCCATGCGCGCCGCGCGGGCGAGGGTATCGCCGATCTTGGCGTGGCGCTGCGGCGCGAGAAACTGGCGCTGGCGCTGGCCTTGGGCGTGGGCGATCTGGCCGGGGCCTTTGATCTGACGCGGGTGACGGGCGAACTGTCCGATCTGGCCGACCGGGCGGTGGATGCCGCGATTGCCCATGGCATCCGGTCGCGCGCGCCCGATGCGGAAGCCGTCGGTTTCACCGCACTGGCGTTGGGCAAACATGGCGCGCGGGAATTGAACTATTCCTCCGACATTGACCCGATCCTGATCTATGATCCGGCCACCCTGCCCCGCCGCGCCCGCGATGAGCCTGAGGAAGCCGCGCTCCATGTCGCGCGCACGGTTTTGCGGCTGGTCTCGCAGGCCGATGGCGAGGGCTATGTGTTCCGCGTCGATCTGCGCCTGCGCCCGGCCAGCGAGATTAGCCCGCTGGCGCTGCCGATCGATGCGGCGCTCACGCATTACGAATCCAGCGCGCTGGCGTGGGAACGCGCCGCCTTTATCCGCGCGCGTGCGGCGGCGGGGGATGTGGCGATGGGGGATCATTTCCTCCATGCGATCCGGCCCTTCGTCTGGCGCAAATCGCTGGACTTCGGCGCGATTGCCGAGATCGGGCGGCTGACCCGCCGCATCCGCGCCCATCACGGCAAGGTCGAGGCCGTCGGCCCCGGTTTCGATGTCAAACGCGGGCGCGGCGGCATCCGCGAGGTGGAATTTTTCGCGCAGGTCCATCAGTTGATCCACGGCGGGCGCAAACCGGCGCTGCGCCTGCGCGGCACGCGGGCCACGCTCGATGCGCTGGCCGCCGAGGGGTTGATCGACCCGGCCGACGCGGTGATGCTGGGCGAAAGCTATGACCGCCTGCGTCAGATCGAGCACCGGCTGCAACAGGTGTCCGACCTGCAGACCCACAAGCTGCCCCGCGACATGGAGGGCATCGATAATGTCGCCGCACTCGACGGCCTGCCCAATGGCGCGGCGCTGATCGAGGAACTGGAGGAGATCACCTCCCGCGTTGGCGCGCGCTATGACCGCCTGATCGCGGCCAGCGCGGGCGAAGGAACGACCGTTGCCGTGCCCAACCAGCATGAGGGCGACGATCTGGCCGCCGAGTTGGAGCATCTGGGCTTTGCCAAACCGGACGAACTGGCCGCGCGGATTCAGGGCTGGCGTTCGGGGAGCGTGCGATGCCTGCGTTCCGGTGCGGCGCTGGCGGCTCTGGATGCGGTGCAGCCCGCGCTGCTGGCCGCGCTGGCCGCCGCGCCCGAGCCGGATCGTGCGATGGTCCGCTGGGAGCAGATGATTGCCCGCCTGCCCAGTGCGGTCAACCTGTTCCGCCTGCTGGAGGCACGGCCCGGTTTGCTCGAAGTGCTGGTGCGGGTGCTCTCGCTCGCCCCGCCGCTGGCCGATGCGCTGGCGCGACGGGCCGATCTGCTCGATGCGTTGATCGACGCCAGCGCCTTCGCCCTGCCGGGCAGCGTGGCGGATCTGGCGCATGAATTCGGCGCGACCGAGGCGGGGGATGATTACCAGCGCCTGCTCGACCGGGTGCGGCGACAGGTGGGCGAAAAGCGCTTTGCCCTTGGTGTGCAACTGATCGAAGGCGCGCAGGACCCGCTCGACATTTCCGCGGGCCTGTGCCGTGTGGCCGAGGCGGCACTCGACGTGCTGGCCCGCGCGACGATTGCCGAATTCGAGGCCACCCATGGCCGTATTCCGGGCGGCGAGCTGGTCATTCTGGGCCTTGGGCGGCTGGGCGGCGGGATGCTGACCCATGCCAGCGATCTGGATCTGGTTTACCTGTTCACCGGGGATTTTGCCGCCGAAAGCGATGGGCGCAGGCCGCTTGGCGCCACGCTCTATTTCAACCGTCTGGCCCAGCGGGTTTCCGCCGCGCTTTCGGTCCCCACGGCCGAGGGCGCGCTCTATGAGGTGGATACCCGCCTGCGCCCGCAAGGGACGCAAGGCCCGCTGGCGGTGGGGTTCGAGAGCTTTGCCCGATACCAGCGCGAAGAGGCGTGGACCTGGGAGCATATGGCGCTGATCCGGGCGCGGGTGCTGTTCGGATCGGATGCGGCGCGGGAGCAACTGGGCGCGATCATCGGCGGGGTTCTGGGCAAGGAGCGCGACAAGATCAAGGTGACGGCCGAGGTGCAGGAGATGCGCGACAAGATGGCCCAGCACAAGGCGCCCAAGGGCGTGCTGGACGTGAAATTGCTGCGCGGCGGGCTGGTCGATGCCGAATTTATCGCCCACGCGTTGCAACTGCGCGACCATGCGGGCGTGCGGCCCGATATGGCGGGCGCGCTGGCGGAGCTGGCCGCCGCGGGGCTGATCGCGGGCGATGTGCCGGGGGCGTTTGCCCTGCTCTCGCGCGTGCTGGTGGCCGCGCGGCTGCTGGCCCCCGACGGTGTCGCGCCCGAATCTGCCCCATGTGCCAGTCTTGCCAAAACATGCGGCTTTGGCGATTGGAAGGCGATGATCGGGGCAATGGAGGCCGCGCGCGCCGCCATCGCCCGCCAATGGACCGCCACTTTCGGCCAGCAATTGGAGATGCAAGCATGAGCACCTTTCCCGGCGTGGGCGACAAGATCCCCGACATCGCCATGACCGCCCCCGATGGCAGCACGGTGAAACCCTCCGATTTTGCCGGGCGGCGGCTGGTGATCTTTTTCTATCCCAAGGACGACACCCCCGGCTGCACCACCGAAAACAAGGACTTTTCCGCGCTGGCGGGCGAGTTTGCGGCGGCGGGCACGGCGCTGCTGGGCGTGTCGAAAGATCCGCCGAAAAAGCACGCCAAGTTCATCGATAAGCATGGCCTGACCGCCCCCCTCGCCTCGGACGCCGAGGAAGGCGGCCTGTCGGACGCGCTGGGCGTGTGGAAGGAAAAGTCGATGTATGGCCGCACCTATATGGGCATGGAGCGCAGCACCTGGCTGGTGAGCGCCGATGGCGTGATCGAGCGAATCTGGGAAAAGGTGAAGGTCAAGGGGCACGCGCAGGAGGTGTTGGGGGTGGTTAAGGGGTAGTTGCGAAGGGTTTATGCCTCCGGCGGGCAAAGGGACTCGTCCCTTGGCAATCCCGTTAATGGGGTGGGGGAGGTTTGCGACGATGCGTCCGCCGCTATGTTTGAAAGCCTGCGGCGCGGTTAGCTCATGCTTGTCAGCGCCGCAGGCTCTAAAAATTCCAACGTCGCGTCCGACACATTCGGCAGAACCCATCGCACCACGCAGACAGTAATGGGAGCGCGAGGGTCTGGACCCTCGCATCATCCTTTTCTATCGCGCCCATCATGCAATCCCTCTCCGAATCCATCCGCACCGCCCTGCTGACCGCCGACCCGCGCGAAAAGGCGATGGCCACCCGCAAACTGGTGCGCGACTGGCGACTGGGCAGGCTGGCATGGGATTTTGGCGCACCGATGCCCGACCGCCCTGCGCGCCCGGACAAGCCCGAATTGCTTCCGCCCAACCGGATGCCCAAGCGCGGGCGCGGCGGGTCGGATCGCGCGCGGATCGCCCTTTGGCATTCGCTGGCCCATATCGAATTTGTGGCGATCGATCTGGCGCTGGATATGGCCGGGCGGTTTGGCGAGCAGCGCGGGCGCGATTTTGTCGATGATTTCCTGACCGTGGCCGCCGATGAGGCGATGCATTATGCAATTATCGCGCGGCATCTGGCGCGCATGG
Source organism: Novosphingobium humi (assembly GCF_028607105.1). GTDB lineage: Bacteria > Pseudomonadota > Alphaproteobacteria > Sphingomonadales > Sphingomonadaceae > Novosphingobium > Novosphingobium humi. The sequence goes on from NZ_CP117417.1 coordinate 3,348,235, forward strand.
GGGCGGCCTATGGCGATCTGCCCGCGCATGACGGATTGTGGCAATCGGCCGAGGCCACCGCGCATGATGTGGCCGCCCGTCTGGCCATTGTGCCAATGGTGCTGGAGGCACGCGGGCTGGACGTGACACCGGCCACTCTCGAGCGCGTGCGGGCCGGCGGCGACGAGGCCGGGGCGCGGATTCTGGAAAGGATTCTGGCCGATGAAATCCGCCATGTGCGCTATGGCTGCGACCATTTCGCCAAAGTGGCGTGCGAACTCGGTGATTCTGCGGAAAAACTCTGGCAGATGCTGGTTACGCGTTATTTCCGGGGTAACGTTAAGCCACCGTTCAACGACTCAGCGCGCGAGTCTGCCGGTCTATCGCGCAAGGCGTATGAGGCGCTTGCCAGCCGCGCCTGACCTGGGATAGCACAAACTCACGAGACGGCGGGGGGTTCCGACCATCTCCAACAATTTCCTGCCTGCGGGAAATCCGCGGGCGTCATTTCCCATGTCCAACGGCCATTTGGGGGGCCGACGGGCGCAAGAATAAAGGTGTTTTGGAGTGGTCGCGCTTCGTATTTCTACCAAGTTTCTTATCGGCGCCCTTGCCGCTGTTGTAGCCCAGCCCGCGCTGGCCAACAGTGCCGCCAACGCCGATATCGCCGCTCCGCTGCGCGCCGCCCAAGCCGCGCCGATCTCGCAGGACAATGGCGACCAGAACTTCCGCCAGCTCTTTTCGTCCTGGCGCTCGATGGAAGGCTCCGGCAACAAGCTGGTCAACGCCACCATCGGCAGCAATGGCGGCGTTGCCGGCATCGTCAACCGCGCCATTTCGATCCCCTCGCGCTCGCCGCTCGAAGGCCTGCGCATGACCAGCGATTTCGGCATGCGCAGCCACCCCATTCTGGGCGGCATGCGGATGCACAAAGGCATTGACCTGTCGAGCCCGGTCGGCACCCCCGTCTATGCCACCGCCGACGGCGTCGTCAGCCGCGCCGACTGGTTCAGCTCTTACGGCCTGTTCATCTCGATCGAGCATGGCGGCGAAGTGCAGACCCGCTATGGCCACCTCTCGCGCCTGAACGTGGCCGATGGCCAGATGGTGCACAAGGGCGACCTGATCGGCTTTGTCGGCACCACCGGCCGCTCGACCGGCCCTCACCTGCATTATGAAGTCCGCGTCGATGGCGTGGCCGTCAATCCGGTTCCCTACCTCCAGGGTGAGGGCAACCCGCAATTGGCGCTTGCTTCTGTCCCGCATCACGATAAAAGTGAAGACGACGGCGAATAACTCACACAAGTTGAGTCTTGAGCGAGATAACCAAGCCTGAGAAAGCAGGGCGGAAAACAAGCCCAACAGGCCTTAGCATCTTGGAGAGGATGCGGAAAAAGCGGCGGGAAACTGCCGCTTTTTCTCGTTTGGGGCGGGTTAAGTGTTTGCCTCCGGCGGGCCAAGGGATTTGTCCCTTGGCGATCCCCATACTGTCTTTGTCGCTCCTTGAAGCGGCGACAGTTGAGATCGCGTTCAAAGACTTAAAGCCTGCGGCGCCAACTTGCGCCAGCTTTCCGTGCCGCAGGCCTTTCAAACCTTTGCGCCATCTGCAAGGCCGCGAATTCAACGCAACCCCATAATGGGATTGCCAAGGGACGAGTCCCTTGGCCCGCCGGAGGCACAATTCCCCCGCCAAAACCAGCACTTACCCCTTATACAACCCTTCCAACCGCGCCCCGTAACGCTCTTTCAGCTTATGGCGGCGGATTTTCAGCGAAGGGGTCATTTCCTCATTGTCGATGGCAAAGGGTTCATCGGCAAAGGTAAACTGGCGGACCTTTTCGATGACGGAGAGATCCCGGTTCACCCGGTCCACCGCCTCACGGATCGCGCCCCGAAAACTGGGCAGTTCCTGAAGCGCGCGCACATCGGCGCCGTGGTGGCCATTGACCACCGCCCATTCGCGCGACCATTCGGCGTCCGGCACGATCAGGCCGACCATGTAGGGCCGCTTGTCACCAAAGACCATCGCCTGGGCAATTTCGGGCTGGAGGGTCAGCATCCCTTCCAGCTTCTGGGGCGAGATATTGTCGCCCTTGTCGTTGACGATCATGTCTTTTTTGCGGTCGGTGATGACGATCCGCCCGGCCGCGTCGATATGGCCGATGTCGCCGGTGTGCAGCCAGCCGTCCTTGAGCACGCGGGCCGTCTCGGCCTCGTTGCGCCAATAGCCATGCATCACCAGTTCGCCGCGCAGCAGGATTTCGCCATCCTCGGCAATGCGCACTTCCGTTGCGGGAAGGGGCGTGCCCACCGTGTCCATCTTGATGCCGGTGCTGGGGCGGTTGACGCTGGCGATGGGGCCGCTTTCTGTCTGGCCATAGCCTTGCAGCAGCGTTAACCCAACGCCTTGGAAAAACAGGCCGATTTCCGGGTTGAGCGGCGCCCCGCCCGACACCAGCGCCTTGACCCGCCCGCCGAAACGCGCGCGGATCTTGGGGCGCAGCAGCTTTTCCAGCACCATGTCCAGCGGCCAGTCGAGCAGCTTGCCCTTGCCCGCGCCGCGCCGCGCCGCCAGCGCCACCGCACTCTCCAGCAGTCCGGCGGCCAGTTTGCCCTGCTTTTCCACCTGCTTCATGATCCGCGTGCGCAGTACCTCGAACAGGCGCGGCACCACGACCATGATCGTCGGGCGGACCTCCTCGATATTGCTGCCCAGTTTGTCCAGCCCCTCGGCGTACCAGATCTGTCCGCCAAGCCCGATGGGGAAGAATTGCCCCGCCGAATGCTCATAGGCATGGCTGAGCGGCAGGAAGGACAAGAAAACCTCCGGCTCGGCGCCGGTCGGGTCCCAGCCGAAATCCTCGACGATGACATGGGCCGCGCCCGCCACATTGTGCAGGATCGCGCCATGATGCTGCATCACCCCGCGCGGCGCGCCGCCGGTGCCGCTGGTATAGATCAGACAGGCCGTGTCGGTGCGCTCGATCCGGCTCATCCGCGCCTCGACCGCCGCGCGCGCGGCCACCGCGTCGCCCTCCAGCATCGCGTCCCAGGTGTGATATTCCACCGTGCTGGCCTGCGCCATGCCCAGCGGCTCCATCGCGATCAGGTGGTTGGCCCCGCCCGAACGCATGACGGCAGGCAGCAGCGGCTTGGCCAATTTGGCGGTGGAGACGATCACCCCGCGCGATCCGGAATTTTCCAGAATATGCAGATGGTCACGCTCGGTGTTGGTCGTATAGGCCGGAACCGTGATGCAGCCCGCCGCCATGATCGCCAGATCGGCAATGCACCATTCGGGCCGGTTTTCCGACACCAGCATGATCCGCTCGCCGCGCGTATAGCCCAGCCGCACCAGATTTTGCGCCAGCAGAACCACCCGCCGCGCCGCCTCGGCCCATGTGATCGCCTGCCATCCCTGATCGGTCTTGGCATGGAGAAAGGGGCGGTCGGCCAGCAAATCGGCCCGCGCCAGAAACAGCGTGACCAGATTGGGGCTGGTTTCAATATCAGCGATACGCAAGGGATGTGGTCCTCTGCCGACAGGCATTTCTGACGCCCGGTTTAGGCTTTGCCCGGCCCCCTAGCAAGGGGAGGCAGGCGCTGTCCTGTCAGGGCGCCTCAGAGCGGGACATCTGCACCGACCGCATCGGCCACATTGCCAAAACCATCGCGCGCCAGCAGGCGGGCCAGCCCGACCCCGATCTTTTCGGCAATGGCATGGCCTTCATAAACCATGGCGGAATAGAGCTGCACCAGAGACGCCCCGGCGCGGATGCGGGCATAGGCATCCTCGGCATTGGCGATGCCGCCCACGCCGATCAGAGGAATCTGCCCCCCGGTGGCGCGGCGGAAATCGACCATCCGCTGCTGGGCCAGATCGCGCAAAGGCGCGCCCGAAAGGCCGCCCGTCTCGCCCGCGTGGCGGCTGTGCAGCGGGGGGCGGCTGATCGTGGTGTTGCTGACGATCAGCGCGCCCAGACGACGCGAGAGGGCGATGCGGGCGATGGCCTCGATATCGGCAGGCTCCAGATCGGGGGCGACCTTGAGGAATACCGGCGGGCGATGGCCCGTCTCATCGCGCGCGGCGATCACGCCGTCGAGCAATTCGGTCAGCGCCGATTCGTCCTGCAATGCGCGCAGACCCGGCGTGTTGGGGCTGGACACATTGACCGCCAGATAAGAGGCCAGCGGGGCAAACACCCGCGCGCCATAGGCGTAATCGGCGATGCGGTCGGCAGCGTCCTTGTTGGCGCCGATGTTGATGCCCACGATCCCGCCGCGCGTCAGCCGCGCGCGAAGGCGCTTTTCCGCCGCATCCGCGCCGCCATTGTTAAAGCCCATGCGGTTGATGACGGCGCGGTCCTCCTCCAGCCGGAACAGGCGCGGTTTGGGATTGCCCGATTGCGGCAGCGGCGTGATCGAGCCCACCTCGGCAAAGCCGAAGCCGAGGCCGAGCAGGGCGTCGGGCACCTCACCATCCTTGTCGAACCCGGCGGCCATGCCCACGGGCGTGGGAAAGGTCAGGCCCGCCACGGTGCTGGTCAGCGGGCCGCCGGGCGCGACAGGGGCCCCCGCGATGGGGAGATATTTCAGCGCGGCCAGCGCCATCCCATGGGCGGTTTCAGCATCCAGGCGGAACAGGGCTTTGCGGATCAGGGCATAGGTCATGGGAACAGGCCTATGGCAAGAAGCGGGGAATTTGTCGATTCTCTGGCGAAGGCGGGTTTTGCGGCCGAAGGGGCGATTCGCCGGGGCAGGGCCACGGAGGCAAAGATGATGTAACGCCCGCATGACTCAGGTCTTTGAAATCCTTTGCATAGGTCGGCCATCAGGAAATCTACCTGAAAACACTCCGGCGGTTTGACGCAATCTTACAATTATCTTCGCCCGCAATGCTTTATCGGCGTCTTTGCGACCCGAAGGGCTCGTGGTTTTCGCCACAGAGTTCTCGAAACTCAAGCGGCTCCCCTGGCAACGGGGGAGCCGTTTTTTTATGCCCTGCGCATTTCCGCCCCCCGACTGCCCCGCCTGCCCCCTTGCCCGCGCGGGGGCAAAGTCCTAGGGGCCTTTAAATCGGATTGATTCGGTCTTATTTGAATGGGGCCGGTTTGAATGCCGATGGCTGACGAAAGGGATTGGCGCGATGCGCTTGTCGAGCATGGCCGATTATGCCGTGGTGGCGATGGTGGCGGCGGCCCGCCACTGCGCGCCCGTGGGCGCCGAGGGCGATGCCCGCGCGCGGGCCAATGCCGGGCAACTGGCGCTGGAAACGGGCCTGCCCGCGCCCACCGTGCAAAAGCTGGTCAGCCGTCTGGTGGCGGCGGGGCTTTTGACTTCGGCGCGAGGCGCGGGCGGCGGATTGGCTCTTGCCCGCGACGCCCATGACATCAGCCTTGCCGATATTGTCGAAGCGGTCGAAGGGCCGATTGCGCTGACCCCTTGCGTCGAGGGAATCGGCCATGATTGCGCGCCGGGGCTGGGTTGCAGCGTGCGCCCGCATTGGCCGGTGGTGAATGAGGCGCTGCGTCTGGCCTTGTCGGGGGTGCCCCTGACCCGGTTGATGGCGCCGCAGGACAATGTGGATATGGTGCAATGAGCGAAGATATCGAGATCAAGGATCAGGCCGCGCGTGAGGCTGCCGCCAAGGTGGCCGAATACGAACACGGCTGGGTGGCCGATATCGAGCAGGAATATGGCCCCAAGGGCCTGTCCGAGGACACGGTCCGCTATATTTCGGCCAAGAAGGATGAGCCGGAATGGATGCTGGAATGGCGTCTGAAGGCCTATCGCCACTGGCTGACCATGCCGATGCCCGATTGGGCCAAGCTGAACATTCCGCCCATCGATTACCAGGAAGCCTATTACTGGGCCGCGCCCAAGAAGAAGGACGGGCCCAAGTCTTTGGACGAGGTCGATCCCGAAATCCTGCGCGTCTATGAAAAGCTGGGCATTCCGCTGGCCGAGCAGGAAGTGTTGGCGGGCGTCGAGGGCGCGCGCAAGGTGGCGGTGGACGCGGTGTTTGACTCGGTTTCGGTGGCCACCACCTTCCGCAAGGAGCTGGAAGCGGCGGGGGTCATCTTCCGCAGCATTTCCGAGGCGATCCGCGAATATCCGGAATTGGTGAAAAAGTGGCTGGGCCGCGTGGTGCCGATGGCGGACAATTATTTCGCCGCCTTGAACTGCGCGGTGTTTTCCGATGGCACGTTTGTCTACGTGCCCGAGGGCGTGCGCTGCCCGATGGAGCTGTCCACCTATTTCCGCATCAATGCGGAAAACACGGGCCAGTTCGAACGCACGCTGATCGTGTGCGACAAGGGCGCCTATGTGTCCTATCTCGAAGGCTGCACCGCGCCCCAGCGGGATGAGAACCAGCTTCACGCCGCCGTGGTCGAACTGGTCGCGCTCGACGATGCCGAAATCAAATACTCGACCGTCCAGAACTGGTATCCCGGCGACGCAGAGGGCAAGGGCGGCATCTACAATTTCGTGACCAAGCGCGCGCTGTGTCAGGGCAAGCGGAGCAAGGTGAGTTGGACGCAGGTGGAAACCGGCAGCGCCATCACCTGGAAATACCCATCCTGCGTGCTCAATGGCGAGGACAGCGTGGGCGAGTTCTACTCTGTGGCCGTCACCAACAATTACCAGCAGGCCGACACCGGCACCAAGATGATCCACAATGGCAAGGGATCGCGCAGCACGATCATCTCCAAGGGGATCAGCGCGGGGCACAGCCAGAACACCTATCGCGGCCTTGTCCGCGTCGGCGCCAATGCCGAAGGCGTTCGCAATTTCACCCAGTGCGACAGCCTCCTGCTGGGCAAGACCTGCGGCGCGCATACCGTGCCCTATATCGAGGTGCGCAACCCCACCGCCACCATCGAGCATGAGGCCACCACCAGCAAGATTTCCGACGACCAGTTGTTCTACGCCATGCAGCGCGGGCTGGATCAGGAAGCGGCGGTGGCGCTGATCGTCAATGGTTTCGCCAAGGAAGTGTTGCAGCAACTGCCCATGGAATTTGCGGTGGAAGCGCAGAAGCTCTTGGGGATCAGCCTTGAGGGGAGTGTGGGGTGATGCTCACGCTGGCGCTTGCCGCTTCTGTGCCGCTGACCATGCCGGTCGCAATGCGTGGCGATTGGGATTTGCCCAGCCAATGCCACCTGCCCGGCGAGGAAAGCGATTCACGCGCCATTGTTCGCAAGGACAACGTGGTTTTTGGCGAAACCGTGTTCACGCCCAAACGGATCATGATCGCCGAGCCGGCAAATTGGACAGCCACCGGCCAGTTCTATGACGAAGGCGAAACCTCCAAAGGTCGCCTCAACCTGCGCCTTTCCAATGACGGCAAAACCCTCGCCTATACCAATTCAGACAATCGTATCGTCCGCCTGACGCGTTGCGGGAAGAAGTGAAAAGACCATGCTGACCATCAATAACCTCCACGCCTCCGTCGCGGACAAGCCGATCCTCAAGGGTCTTTCCCTCACCATTAACGCGGGCGAGGTGCACGCGATCATGGGGCCGAACGGTGCGGGCAAATCGACCACCGGCTATGTGCTGGGCGGGCGTCCGGGCTATGAAGTGACCGAAGGCTCGGCCACGTTCAACGGGCAGGACCTCTTCGCGCTCGCCCCGCATGAGCGCGCGGCATCGGGCCTGTTTCTGGGTTTCCAGTATCCGGTCGAAATCCCCGGCGTGTCCAACCTGCAATTCCTGCGCGAGGCTTTGAACAGCCAGCGCAAGTTCCATGACCTGCCCCCGTTGTCGGGCGGTGAGTTCATGAAGCTGGCCAAGGAAAAGGCCGCGCTGCTGCGGATGGACATGGACATGCTCAAGCGTCCGGTCAACGTGGGCTTCTCCGGCGGCGAGAAGAAGCGCGCCGAGATGGTGCAGATGGGCATCCTCGACCCCAAGCTGGCGATTCTGGACGAAACCGACTCCGGCCTCGACATTGACGCGCTGCGCATCTGCGGCGAGGGCATCAATGCCATCATGCGCAAGCCCGACAAGGCGGTGCTGCTGATCACCCACTATCAGCGCCTGCTCGATTACGTGAAGCCGGACTTCGTGCATGTGCTGGCGGGCGGCCGCATCGTCAAATCGGGCGGGCCGGAACTGGCGCTCGAACTGGAAGAAGGCGGTTACGAAGGCGTCGCGGCATGAGCGATCTGCCCACCCGCAAGGCCGAGGAATGGCGCTATGCCGACCTCGCCGCCTTGGAAAAGCTCTGGCCTTTGCCGGATGCCGAGACGATCACCGTCCCGGCGGGCGAAGAATTTGCGCGCGCGATCCTGAACAAGGGCGGCGTGGTGCGCCTCTCGCTGGTGCTGGAGGCAGGCGCCAAGGCCGCCGTCCATGTACTCAACACCGCCGACACCTATGCCCGCATCGAGATCGAGGCGACCCTGCATGAGGGCGCGGATTTCCAGCTGGGCGGCGTGCAGCTGAGCAGCGGGGACCAGACCGCCGAAATCGTCACCACCGTCCGCCACATCGAACCCAACGCCACCAGCCACCAGATGATCCGCTCCGTCGCGGGCGGCACCTCGACCGCCAGCGTGCTGGGCAAGGTCTATGTGGCCAAGGGCGCGGATGGCACCGATGGCGAACAATCGGTGCGCGCCATGCTGCTGGACCGCACGGCGCAGGCCAATGCGCGGCCCGAGCTGGAAATCTATGCCGATGACGTCAAATGCGCCCATGGCTGCGCGATTGGCGAATTGGACGCGAACGGGTTGTTCTATCTGGCCGCGCGCGGGATCGAACCGGCCCGCGCCAAGGCGCTGATGCTGCAGGCCTTTATCGCCGAAGCCTTTGACGGGGCGGCCGAAGAGGACAATCTGCAGGCCGCCGCGCAGGCCGCCTTGGAGGCTTTGCTGTGAGCGTGGACACAATCACCCTCGATCTGGCCAAGATCCGCGCCGATTTTCCGGGACTGGCGGGGGGTTGGCATTATCTGGACAGCGGCGCCACTGCGCAAAAGCCGCAATCCGTGATCGACGCCACGGTCAATGCCATGGGCCGCGACTATGCCACCGTCCATCGCGGCGTCTATGCCCGCAGCGCCAATATGACGCTGGCCTATGAAGAGGCGCGCCGCAAGGTGGCGGCCTTCATCGGCGGACAGGAAGGCGAGATCGTGTTCACCCGCGGCGCGACCGAGGCGATCAACCTTGTCGCGCAAAGCTGGGGCGGGGCAAATCTGCGCGCGGGCGACCGCATCCTGATTTCCACGCTTGAGCATCACTCGAACATCGTGCCCTGGCAATTGCTGCGCGACCGGGTGGGGGTTGAGATTGACGTCTGCCCGCTGACCGCCGATGGCCGGATCGATCTGGATGCGGCGGCGCGTATCCTGACGCCTGCGCACAAGCTGGTCGCGCTGGCCCATGTGTCGAATGTGCTGGGCAGCGTGCTGGATGTTGAACGCGCCGTGGCGCTGGCGCATGGCGTGGGGGCGAAAATCCTGATCGACGGCTGTCAGGCTGTGCCGCGCCTGCCGGTCGATGTGGCCGCGCTGGGCGTCGATTTCTACGCCTTTTCCGCGCATAAGCTCTATGGCCCGACCGGGATCGGCGCGCTCTGGGCGCGGGCGGAAATTCTCGATTCGATGCCGCCATGGCAGGGCGGCGGATCGATGATCGACCGCGTGACCTTTGAAAAGACGACCTGGGCACCCGCCCCCACCCGTTTCGAGGCCGGCACCCCCGCCATTATCGAGGCGATCGGTTTTGCCGCCGCCGTGGATTATGTGCAGAGCATCGGCCTTTCCGCGATCCATGCCCATGAGGCCGGATTGGTCAAAACCCTGCGCGGCGCGCTCTCGGCGATGAATGACGTCACCGTCTTCGGCCCGGAGGACAGCGCCGGGATTGTCAGCTTTGCCATCGACGGGGTTCACCCGCATGACCTTGGCACGATTCTGGACGAGGGCAATGTGGCGATCCGCGCCGGGCACCATTGCGCCCAGCCTTTGATGGACCATCTTGGCGTGCCCGCCACGGCGCGCGCCAGCTTTGGCCTGTATAGCGACGAAAGCGATATTGCCGCGCTGATCGCCGGCATTGAACGCACGAAGAGGATCTTCGGCTGATGACTGACACCACCCCTGACGATACCCCCCGTTTCACCGTCGAGGAAGTGAGCGATGCCCCCACCCCGCCGCGCGCGCGGGTGGATATTGCCGCCGCCCCCGCGCTGGGCGCCGATGGCGAGATCGAAAAGATCGCCGACAAGGTTGCGCGCAAGAAGGATTACCTCGAAGGTTTCCTTGCGCAGCAGCCCACCGGCCTGACCCCGCATGAACCGGGCGGCGAACTGTATGAGGGCGTGATCAATGCGCTCAAAGAGATCTTCGACCCCGAAATCCCGGTCAACATCTACGAACTGGGCCTGATTTACGGCGTGGAAATCACGGCCGAAGGTTCGGCCAGCATCACCATGACGCTGACCACGCCGCATTGCCCGGTGGCCGAATCGATGCCGGGCGAGGTTGAATTGCGCGTGTCCGCCGTGCCGGGCATTCGTGATGCCGAAGTGGCTCTCGTCTGGGACCCGCCATGGGATCCGGCCAAGATGAGCGATGAAGCCCGCCTCGAACTGGGGATGCTGTAAAATGACCGTGACCACGCGCAAGCCCCGCCCCGCCGCCGTCCTGCTGACGCCCAATGCCGAGGCGCGCGTGGCCAAGCTGATGAGCGAAGCGCCCGAAGGCGCCATCGGCGTCAAGCTGTCCACCCCGCGCCGGGGCTGTTCGGGTCTGGCCTATTCGGTGGATTACATCGACGCGGCCAATCCTCTGGATGAAAAAATCGAGACGCCCGGCGGCCTGTTCTTCATCGACAGCGCCAGCGTGCTTTACCTGATCGGCAGCACGATGGACTGGGTGGAGGATGACTTCACCGCCGGTTTCGTGTTCAACAACCCCAATGCCAAGGGCACCTGCGGCTGCGGCGAGAGCTTTACGGTTTGAAGTTGGGGGGCCAGTCATGGCCCCCCGGCAAGCTTCAAGCCATTCTCGCCTCCTGCACCTGGAGATAGTGCATCAGGCGCTGGGGCACGCGCTGGGCCTTGACGCAGCAGCGCCGCAGCAGGTTGAGGGCAGCGGGCGAATTGACCGCGCCCCCCTCGTCGATCCGCTCGATCAGCCACATTGCCTTGGCGTCATCCACCACGCCATGGGGCACGCGCTGTTCCACCAGCCAGTGCGACAGGGTTTCGCTGATAAAACTGACCCATTCGGGCGATGGCGAGCGAAGATGCGCGTTGATCGCCAGCAGCGCCTCGGCATCATCAGGGTTCAGTCGGGCCGGATGGTAACCGGGCAGATCGGTGCCGTAAAAGTCGTTAGACGAGTTCGACATTTGGTGCATTCCTCTCGGTTTGCGCCCCCGTAGGTATCCCCTTGGGCCGAAATGACAAACCGCGCCTTGCCGCCAAATGAACCGGATTGTCAGACGCGACAAACCGTTATCTGCGCCGCAAGGCCGCCACGCAGGCCGCCCGGTCCACGTCGCGGGCATCGGTGCTGCGCCGCGCGTCGACATAGGTTGCGCGCACCTCGGCGCCCGTTCCTTGCGGATAGAGATAGACATCAAGCACGCAGGCCGGCCCGACAAATTGCAGCTTGCGCGCGTCCCCTTCCTGCACATCCAGACGCGGCGGACCGAACAGCCGCGCCAGTTCGCCCGCGCGCGCGCCGATCACCCCTTCCAGCCCCGGCGCGGCATGCACCACCGGCGCGGGCACAGGCTGGCGGCGCGGGGCCACGGGAACAGATGAATGCGCGGCCGGACGTGATGGCGCGCGCGGCGTGCTGGCCACCGGCCCCTGCTCACCACAGGCGGCAAGGAGCGGGATGAACAGCAAAGGCAGGAGGAAAAGGCGCATGGACCCTGCTCATGCCACGGCCAACCCGGCTGTCAATGCCGGTTGCGGTCAAAGCCCGCCCCGGCTAGGGCAGGCCGGTTCAATCACAGCAGGAAGCAGCCCACACCCATGTCCCAGCCCACGATCGACGTCATCGCCATCGGCAACGCCATTGTCGATGTTCTGGCCCCCGCATCCGAGGAACAGATCGCGGCGCTGGGGCTGGCCAAGGGCGGCATGACGCTGGTGGAGCCGGACCGCGCGCGCGAACTTTACGCCGCCATGGGCCCCGCGCGTGAAATTTCCGGCGGCAGCGCGGCCAACACGCTGGCGGGCCTGGCCCAACTGGGCGCGCAATGCGCCTTTATCGGGCAAGTGGCCGACGATCAGTTCGGCAATGTCTTTGCCCATGACATTCGCGCGGGCGGCATCGGCTTCGACACGCCCGTGCGCAGCGGCGAACCGGCCACCGCGCAATGCCTGATCTTCGTCACCCCCGATGGCCAGCGCACGATGAACACCTTCCTTGGCGCCAGCCAGTTCCTGCCCGCCGAAGCGCTGGATGAGGGCGTGATCGCCTCGGCCCGCGTGCTCTATCTCGAAGGCTATCTGTGGGACCCGGAAGAGCCGCGCCGCGCCATGCGCCGCGCCATTGCCGCCGCGCGCGGGGCGGGCCGCGAGGTGGCCTTCACCATGTCGGACGCCTTTGTCATCGCGCGCCATGGCGATGATTTCCGCGCGCTGATCGAGGAAGGCCAAATCGACATCCTGTTTGCCAACGAACACGAACTGGCCGCGCTGACCGGTCTTGAGGATTTCCACGAGGGTCTGGACCAGCTTGCCGCCAAGGTGCCCTGCGTGGTCGTGACCCGCAGCGAAAAAGGCGCCCATGCCGTGCGCCGGGGCGAGGTCGCCCATGTTCCGGCCCAGCCCATCGACAAGGTGGTGGACACCACGGGCGCGGGCGATCTGTTCGCCGCCGGTTTCCTGTTCGGCCATGTGCGCGGCATGGCGCTGGACAAGTGCCTGACGCTTGGCGCGATCTGTGCGGCGGAAATCATCTCGCATTACGGCGCGCGGCCCGAGGCCGATCTCAAGGCGCTGGTGGCCGAAGCGGTCGGCTGAGCCCAAAACGCATTGCCGTAAAAAATTGACCGCCGGGCTTAAAAAGGCCCGGCGGTTTTCGTTCTGTCGTATGCGCGCCAAGGGCCGGGCCGGGATGGGGCAATCCGGCCAGGCATTCCGGCCGCGCGCGGGACAGGCCGGAACCGATCCGGCCGCAACAGGACGAAAGCAATGACCGCAGGAGTATCGCCCGTTTCTCCCGTCGTACACGGCACCCCGGCCAGTCGGACGATGTATGAAGCGACCCCGCTGACCCCGGCTGTCGAAAAGGCGACCGCGATGACCAGAGCCGACCCGCCCAGCGTCACCGACCCCAGCCAGACCCAGCCGCGCAGCCCCAATGACGGTTACAGCGGCTTCAGCACCTACGCCTAGAACCGAGAGGACAGACCATGACCATGAGCATTTCCAGCCCCGCCGCCCCGGCCGTTGCCGCGGGCAATGCCGCACAGGCGGCCGTGGCCGCCGCATCGGCCGCCATCGCCACCGGACAGGCCAATGGCGGCAGCGGCGCCCCCACGCCCCCGCCCAGCGGTCCTTCGGGCGCAACCTTCTCGGTCTATGCCTGAATGCGCGCCGGGAGCGCCCAAACGCTCCCGGTAAAGCGCCTTATTCGGCCTCGCGCGCCACTTCGCGCCAACCGATGTCGCGGCGGCAGAACAGTTCGGGCGCCTTGATCGCATCGACGGCGGCATAGGCGGCGGCCTGGGCAGCGGTCACATTGGCCCCGCGCGCCGTCACGTTCAAAACGCGCCCGCCTGCGGCCACCAGCGCGCCATTGGCCATGGCCGTGCCCGCATGAAAGACCTTGGCGCCATCGGCCTGCGCGGCCTCGATCCCTTCAATCGCGCCGCCCTTTTTCGGCGTGCCGGGATAGCCATCAGCAGCCATCACCACGGTCAGCGCGGTATCATCGGAAAATTGCGGCGCAGGAATGCTGCCCAGCCGGTCCGTGGCGCAGGCATAGAGCAATTCGCCCAGATCGCTGGTCAGGCGCGAGAGCATGACCTGGCATTCCGGATCGCCGAAGCGGGCGTTATATTCGATCAGCTTGGGCCCCTCGCGCGTCAGCATCAGCCCCGCGAACAGCACGCCCGAATAAGCCATGCCCTCGTCCGCCAGCGTCTTGACCGTGGGGGCGATGATGCGGGTCATCACCTCGGCCTGAAGCTCTGCAGTCAGCACCGGGGCGGGCGAATAGGCGCCCATGCCGCCTGTGTTCGGGCCGGTGTCGCCATCGCCCACGCGCTTGTGATCCTGCGCGGATGCGAAAGGCACGATGGTCGCGCCATCGGTCAGGGCGAAGAAGGAAGCCTCCTCGCCCTCCATGAATTCCTCGATCACGGCCTCGGCGTCACCAAAGCGACCCGCAAAAATGTCGCGCACCGCCTCCTGCGCCTCGTCCATGGTCATCGCCACGGTCACGCCCTTGCCCGCGGCCAGACCGTCGGCCTTGACCACCACCGGCGCGCCGAACTGGTCCAGCACGGAAAGCGCCTGTTCGAGCGATGTCACGCGCTGGTATCCGGCGGTGGGGATATTGGCCCGCGCGCACAGATCCTTGGTAAAGCCCTTGGAGCCTTCAAGCTGGGCCGCGTCCTTGTTCGGCCCGAACACCGGAACACCCGCCCCGCGCAGCGCATCGCCCAGCCCGTCGACCAGCGGCGCCTCAGGCCCGACCACGACGAAACCGATCCGCTGTTCCTCGCAAAAGGCCAGAACAGCGTCATGATCGCCCGCATCAAGCGAGACCAGTTCGGCATGTTCGCCGATGCCCGGATTGCCCGGCGCGGCAAAAAGCTTTCCACCGTTTGCCAGAAGCGAGGATTGCGATAGACGCCACGCCAGAGCATGTTCGCGCCCGCCCGAACCCAGCAAAAGGATATTCATGCCTGCCTCTTTCGATTCCGATGATGATCTCTCCGGCGGGCTCGTAGCGAAAGCCGCGCGCGGCGACAACGCGGAACCCCTCTCGATCAGCGAGATTTCCGCGATTTTGAAGCGAACGGTGGAGGATCGTTTCGCTTTTGTGCGCGTGCGGGGTGAATTGTCGGGGGTAAAGCGCGCGGCATCGGGCCATCTCTACCTGTCGCTCAAGGACGAAGGGGCGCGGCTGGACGGCGTGATGTGGAAGGGCAATGTCGCCCGGCTGGGTTTCCGGCCCGAGGATGGCGTCGAGGTGATCGCCACCGGCAAGCTGACCACCTATCCGGGCCGCTCCAATTATCAGATCGTGATCGACCGGATGGAGATCGCGGGCGAAGGCGCGCTTCTGGCCCTTCTGGAAAAGACCAAGGCGCGGCTGGAGGCCGAGGGGCTGTTTGCGCCCTCCCGCAAACGCCGCCTGCCGTTTTTGCCCCGCGTGATCGGGGTGGTCACCAGTCCGACCGGCGCGGTGATTCGCGATATTCTGCATCGTCTGGCCGACCGTTTCCCCTCGCGGGTGATCCTCTGGCCGGTGCTGGTGCAGGGCAATGGCGCTGCGGAGCAGGTGGCGGCGGCGGTGCGCGGCTTTTCCGCGCTGGCCCCCGATGGGCCGATCCCGCGCCCCGATGTGCTGATCGTCGGGCGCGGGGGCGGGTCGATCGAGGATCTGTGGTCGTTTAACGAGGAAATCGTCGTCCGCGCGATTGCGGAATGCTCGATTCCGGTGATTTCGGCCGTGGGGCATGAAACGGATACCACGCTGGCCGATTTCGCCGCCGATATGCGCGCGCCCACGCCCACGGCGGCGGCCGAAATGGCGGTGCCGGTGCGCGAGGAATTGCGCGCATTCGTGGGCGATCTGGGGCTGCGTTCGCGCCGCGCGGTGGTGCGCCCGGTGGTGCTGGGCCGCGAGCGACTGGAGGCGCGGGCGCAGCGTCTGCCTACGCCCGAAGAATTAATCGCGGCCAAGGCGCAGGCGCTGGATGAGGCGAGCGAACGCCTGCGCCGCGCGCTGGGCAATGTGGCGCAAAAGGCCGGGATGCGGTTGCAGCGCGCCGCCGGGCCGCTGACGCCGGGCCTGCTGCAATCGCGCCTGCGCCATGCCGAGGCGCGCCTGTCGGCCCAGCGTCTGAACCCTGCCCTGCTGGCCCAGCGGCTGCGCCATGATCGGCAAAGGCTGGACGGCGTGGCGCGGATCATGGCCAGTTTGAACCCCGACAATGTGCTCTCGCGCGGCTATGTCCGCGTGACCGCGCCCGATGGCCGCACCCTGACCAGCCGCAGCGCGGCGGCGGGCGAGACCCATCTGACGCTGCATTTCCGCGACGGGTTGCTGGAGGTGGCGCCGGGCGACGCGCCACCGCCACCGTCAGCCGAGCCTGCGCCCAAACGCCCTGCCCCCGCGCCCCGCGCCAAAACGCCCCCGCCCGCGCAGGATGATTTGTTCGGCTGATCATGCTATAGAGGGTCCATGTTGATGAATTCCCCGGATCGCGCGGCGGTGCTGCGCTATGAACCCAATGGTTTCACCATGCTGTCGCGCGGCAACCATGTCGTCTGCGCCGTCTCCGGCGAAGCAATTGCGCTCGAGTCGCTGCGCTATTGGAGCGTCGAGCATCAGGAGGCCTATGCCACGCCGGAATTGGCCACGAAGCGCCTGCTGGGGCAGTGATGCGGCGCCGCGCGGTGTGCGCATGATCGCGCGGCGCGCGGTATTGGGCGGGCTGGCCTCGCTGGCCCCGGCGGCGGCTTACGGCTTTTCGCTCGACGTCGGCCCGATCACCTTTCCGCGCGGCGAAACCACACAGGGCGGCTGGGCGCAGGGTCAGGCGCCCAAGGGATGGCAGGTGGCGCTCGACGGCGCCCCCCTACCCACCGATCTTTTCGGGCGCTTTCTGATCGCCTTTGACCGCGATGCCGGGCCGGTGGCCAAACTGACCGCCTTCGCGCCGGGTGGGACGCAGCCCCATGGGGTTCAGGCCGTGCTGGGGCTGGACATCGCCCCGCGCGCATGGCGGATCGAACAGATCAACGCGCCCTTCCGCCCGCCCGCCATCCCCGAAGGCGAATATGCCCGCATCCGCGCCGAGGAAGTGGCGCGGATCGACGCCGCGCGCCGCACCGATTCGCCGTCGGAAGGGTGGCGGCAACAATTCATCTGGCCGGTAAAGGGCCGGATTTCGGGCCTCTTCGGGTCCCAGCGCGTCTATCGCGGCACGCCGGGCGCCTATCATACCGGCAGCGATGTCGCCATGCCCGCAGGCACGCCCTATCTGGCCCCCGCCGATGGCGTGGTGGTGCTGGCGGCGGACAAGCCCTTCACGCTGGAGGGCAATCTGTTGATGATCGACCACGGCATGGGGCTGGTCAGCGCCTTCCTCCATTCCAGCGAACTGCTGGTGCGCGAGGGCGAGCGGGTCAGCCAGACCCAGCCTATCGGCAAGGTCGGCATGACCGGGCGCGCAACGGGACCGCATCTGCATTGGGGGATGCGCTGGCGCGAGGCGCGGCTGGACCCGATGCTGTTTGCCGGACCTATGGCCTGAACCAGCGGTCGAGATAGAGACCCATCGGGCGGGGGAGCAGGCCCAGCGCGGCAAAGCCCTGCGCCCCTTCGGCCACCACGCTGCCCGCCTTGAGCAGGGCGATCTGATCGGCCGAAATCGGCGTGCCGGGAAGGGCGGCGAATATCCGCGCCGCCAGATCGGGCATCGGCAGCAGATGAATGCCGCCGCCCACCGCCCGCGCAATGCGCCGGTTCAGCTCCAGCATGGTCACCACCTCCGGCCCACCCAATTCGTAGGTCTGGCCGCCATGCCGCTTTGGATCGGCCAGAGCCGTCACAATCGCGCGCGCCACATCATCCACCAGGACCGGTTGCAGCAGCCCTTCGGGCACGAACACCGGCAGCAGCGCAGGCATGGGCAAAGCCTTGAGCATCCCCATCATCCGCGCGAACATGTTGAGGAAATTGTCGTCCTGCCCAAAGATCACGCTGGGGCGCAGGATCGTGGCCCCCGCAAAGCCTTTGCGCGCAGCCTCCTCGCCCGCCGCCTTGCTGCTGGCATAGGGTACGCGTGAGGCGGCATCGGCGCCAATGGCCGAAACATGGACAAAGGCGCGCGCTCCGGCCTCCTGCGCGGCGCGGGCGAGACTTTCCACCCCCCGCCCTTGCACCGCATCGAGCGGCCCGGAAAACAGGCCCACCAGATTGACCACGCCATCGGCCCCGGACAGCGCCCGCGCCACGGCGGCCCCGTCGCGCAGGTCCGCACGGGCAAATTCCACCTGCCCCGGATCGCCCAGTCCTCGAATCGCCCACGCCTTTTCCGGGCGGCGCGAAACGATTCGCAGACGCGCGCCCGCGCGCAGCAGGGCATGGGCCAGATGCCCCCCGACAAATCCGCTGCCCCCCGTGACCACCACCAGGGCGTCGCGCAAGGTTTCTCCCAAGGCATCACTCATGGCCGCTCTCCCCAGCATTCAGGCCCTTTAAGATGGTATGGCGGCGCGCGCGAGGCAATCGGGCCGGAAGGGCAAATCAGCGCCGCGCAAAAAAACTTTTCAGTTTCGCGAAAAAAATGTCCTTTTTGCGTTGACAGGATTCGAAGGTCCGCTTAGAGGCGCGGTCCTACCCGGCGCGGGCAGCAACCGAAAGGACGCTAAGCCTCAGCGCCAAAAAGCAAATGTGCCCAGGTGGCGGAATTGGTAGACGCACTAGCTTCAGGTGCTAGCGCTCGCAAGGGCGTGGAGGTTCGAGTCCTCTCCTGGGCACCATTTGCACTCCCGGCCAGCGGCCGGGAGGATCGACAAAACCCCGAAAGTTAATCTTTACTTCTGCTTTTGCGGCTGTGCCGTGTGGGTTGCCAGCGACGCTCACCCAACCAAACGCAGAGCCCTGTCGGTTGCCGCCTCCCGGGTCGCTTCATGGATCTTGCCCCCCAGCAACCCGCGCAGATAAGCCGCATAATTGCCTTTTCCCAGCCTTTGCGTTGCGCGTTCCAGCCCGTTGTCGTCGATAAAGCCCATGTGCCAGGCAATTTCCTCGGGACAGGCGATTTTCATGCCCTGGCGCCTTTCGAGGGTCGAGACGAATTCAGCAGCCTCCAGCAGGCTGTCGGGCGTGCCGGTGTCGAGCCAGGCATAGCCGCGCCCCATTTCCATCACGCTCAACCGGCCCTGTTCCAGATAGATCCGGTTTACATCGGTGATTTCCAGTTCGCCGCGCGGCGAAGGCGTAAGGTTGGCCGCGATGTCGACCACTTCGGCGTCATAGAAATACAGCCCCGTCACCGCCCAGTTCGATTTGGGGGTCACCGGCTTTTCCTCAATGGAAACCGCCCGGCGCCGGGCATCAAATTCGACCACGCCATAGCGCTGCGGATCGCCCACATGATAGGCAAAGACCGCCGCGCCATCGAGCGTGGCGCGCGCCATGGCCATCTGTTCGGGCAGGCCATGGCCAAAAAAGATATTGTCGCCCAACACCAGACAGGACGGCCCGCCAGCCAGAAAATTCGCGCCGATCGTAAAGGCCTGAGCCAACCCCTTGGGCTCGGGCTGCACCGCATAGGTCAGCGAGACACCCCATTGCCCCCCATCGCCCAGCAAGGACTGAAACGCTGGCGCATCATGGGGCGTGGTGATGATCAGGATCTCGCGGATTCCTGCCAGCATCAGCGTGGTCAGCGGATAATAGATCATCGGCTTGTCATAAACCGGCATCAATTGCTTCGAGAGCGAGAGCGTCATCGGATAAAGGCGCGTCCCGCTGCCCCCGGCCAAAATGATCCCCTTCATGCGACAGTTTCCTTCTGCTTGACGGCCCCTGCCTTCTGCTCGTTGGACCCGGCCTTCTGCTCGACGGCCCCGGCCTTCTGCTTGACCGATCCGGCCTCCTCCTTGACGAGTCTGGCGACCACGGGCTTCACCGCCTCGCGCCAAGGCCCCGGACGCAAGCCATAGGCTCCGGCCAAACGGTCGCAGCAGAGCCGCGAATTGGCGGGGCGCGCGGCGGGGGTGGGATAATCGGCGGTGGTAATCCGGCGCACTTGCGCGGACGGGCCGCCCAGCGCGGCGCTGGCGGCAAACACCACCTCGGCCAGATCGGCCCAGCTCCCCTCGCCGGTGCCGGTCATGTGGAAAATGCCGCGCGGCGCGGTTTCCGGCGCGCTGTAAAGCTGAAAGGCGATCGCCAACACCGTATCGGCAATGTCGAGCGCGCTGGTGGGATTGCCGATCTGGTCGGCCACCACGCCCAGTTCATCGCGCGTTTGCGCCAGACGCAGCATGGTCTTGACGAAATTGGCGCCGAACGGGCTGTAAACCCAAGCCGTGCGCAGGATTACCGCGTCGGGCGCGGCGGCAATCACCGCCCTCTCCCCCGCCAGTTTTGACCGGCCATAGGCCCCCAGCGGCGCGACAGGATCGCTTTCCACATAGGGCTCCGGCTTGGTGCCGTCGAAAACATAATCGGTGGAAATGTGGATCACCGGCACGCCCAGCGCGCGCGCCGCCGCCGAGACCGCGCCAGCCCCCGCGCCATTGATGGCAAAGGCAACCTCCTCCTCGCTCTCGGCCCGGTCCACGGCGGTGTAGGCGGCGGCCGAGACCACCACATCGGGCCGGGCCGCCACAATAGCCGGGCCAACCGAGCCCGGATCGCCCAGATCCAGTTCCGGCCGCCCCAGCGCGATGATCTCGATACCCATCCCCGCCCTGTCAATCAGCGAGGTCACAACCTGCCCGGACTTGCCCGTCACCGCGATCCTCATGCGGTTTTCTCCAGCAGGCCCAGTCTCTCGCCGCCATAGCCATCGCGCAAAGGCCGCCACCACCAGCCATTGTCGAGATACCATTGGACGGTTTTTTCGATGCCGCTGTCGAAATCCTCGCGCGCGCGCCAGCCCAACTCGTTCTCCAGCCGCGAGGCGTCGATGGCATAGCGCGCATCATGGCCGGGCCGGTCGGTGACGAAGCGGATCAGTTCCTCACGCGGGCGCGGCGTCGGCACCAGCCGGTCGAGCACCTGACAGATCCGGCGCACCACATCGATGTTGCGCCGTTCATTGCGCCCGCCGACATTATAGGTTTCCCCCGGCACGCCCCGCTCGGCGATAAGGTCCAGCGCGCGGGCGTGATCCTCGACATAAAGCCAGTCGCGGATATTCTCGCCCGCCCCGTAAACCGGCAATTCCCGCCCCTCCAGCGCGTTGAGGATGGTGAGCGGAATGAGCTTTTCGGGGAAATGGTAAGGCCCGTAATTGTTTGAACAATTCGACACCACGATCGGCATCCCATAGGTACGGTGCCACGCCTTGGCCAGATGGTCGCTGGCCGCCTTGGAGGCGGAATAGGGGCTGGAGGGATCATAGGGCGTATTCTCGCGGAACAGCGCCTGCGGGTCCTCGCTCAGGCTGCCATAGACCTCATCGGTCGAGACATGGAGGAAGCGGAAGGCAGCCTTGTCCTCCAGCCCGTTCCAATAATCGCGCGCGGCCTCCAGCAGGGTGAATGTGCCCACCACATTGGTCATGATGAAATCCGCCGCGCCGGTGATCGAGCGATCCACATGGCTTTCGGCCGCCAGATGCATGATGCGATCGGGGCGGAAATCATGGATTGCAGCCTGCATCGCGGCGGCGTCGCGGATGTCGGCATGCAGAAAGCGATGGTTTGCATGGCCTTCGACCGCGCGCAGCGAGGCCAGATTGCCCGCATAGGTTAACGCATCAATGGTCAGCACCTCGTGGCCCTGTTCCAGCACCAGATGGCGTACCAGCGCCGAACCGATGAACCCGGCGCCGCCGGTGACGATAACCCGCATGCGATCAGTCCTTTACGCTAAAATAATGCGGCAGATCGGCCAGCAGCGGCTGCACCCGATCCTTGCCTGACAGCGTTTCGGCATCGGCCATATCGGGCCAGACGATTCCCACCGCCGGATCGTTCCACGCCATGCCCTTGTCATGCGCCGGGCTGTAATAGTTGGTCACGCGATAGGTGACGATCGTGTCGGGCCGCAAAGTGCAAAACCCATGGGCAAAGCCGACGGGCACCCAAAGCTGGTTGCATTTTTCCGCCGTCAGCTCGACCGCGATCCATTGGCCAAATGTCGGGGAATCATGGCGAATATCGACTGCCACATCCAGAATCGCGCCCGCTGCGCAGCGCACCAGCTTGCCCTGTCCCATGGGATGCGTTTGAAAATGCAGCCCGCGAATGGTCCCCACCCGCGCCGATAGCGACTGGTTCTCCTGAACAAACCGGATCGGCCCAGCCAGCGGCGCAAACCGATCCTCGCGGAACAATTCCGTAAAATAGCCCCGTTCATCCCCCAGCTTGCGCGGGATGATTTCGACCGGACCGGCAATATCGAAAGTTTTGCATTCCATGGTTCATGTTGCTCTTGGATCTGGTCAAACCAAGAGGCTCTATTTCAAGCCCAACATCGCGAAACAAACCAAATAGCATCGGTAGTAGATAAGGTTGGCAGCAGCACCGCCCCGGCAAGGATATTGACAAGCGCGCGATGAGCGCAGCCCGCCCCGGCAGGCCCGCGCGGCCCCGATGTCTTGCTGACAATCTATGGGCATATGCCTAGCTGTAAGACCCGATGGGGCCAGAGAGCCTTGCATAGTATCCTTCGACGGGAAGGGAGGGCCGAACGCATCCCAATCAAATCACTGATAATAATGAAAACTCTTTCACCTACCGACCAGATGCGACGTCCGCCCGACCGATGTCCGCCGCTCGGGACGACTTCCCTCGCAGCTTTGCTCGGTACTGATGGGCTGCGCGGGCGCCGACGTTCAAAATCCCTTGGTCGGCTTTTTGATTTTCGGACGGTTCTCATGCCTATGCCGAAGTATCAGAATCGGCCAAAATGGCGGCTTCATCATTGCGATATTGTTCAGCTTTCCCAAGTCTGCGCATAAACGCCTCGTCTCACCTCTCATTTCTCGATGGTGCACCTCAATCAGGTGAAAGCCGAGTCGATAGGACTTGCGGTATGGGGGCGAGATTGGCATGCACGCGGGCATGCTTTTCAAGGACCTGAGCGCGCCCGTCATGCCTTTTGCCCATCGCATGCCAAAAGGCCTTTTCCCTTCCCAGGCAGTCATGCTTCTTGCCGCTACTTGTCTGGTCAGCGGCTGCGCCTCCTTGCCGACCAATGCGCCAACGGTGCGTTCGATCAACCAGAGCGCAACGGGCAAAGAAAACACCATCGGCTTCAAAATCGTTGATATCGATGCGCAAATTGTCGCCAATCCGCCCGCCCGCAATGAAATCGGACTGCTTCAACTGGGCGCCATGTCGTCCAATCCTGCGCCTGCTCGCACCGACCAGATCAGGAAAGGCGATGTTCTGAACATTGCCGTTTATGAAGTGGGCGTCAGCCTGTTTGGCGGCACGGCGACACTGGGGGGCGCGGGGGGCGATATCCGCACGCCCACGGCCGGGACGCAGAATATTGCGGCACAGGTGCGCGATGATGGCAGCATCACGCTCCCTTACGTCGGCACGCTTCGGGCCGATGATACCTATCCCGATGTTTTGGCCGAACGCATCCGCCAACGCCTCAAGCCGCTCTCACAAAGCCCGCAGGTGCAGGTCGCCATCACCCAGAGCGTACAGAACGTTGCCTATGTCTCGGGCGCGGTCAGTCGACCGGGCCGCGTGCCTTTGACCGCCGCGCGGGAACATCTGCTCGATGTGATCGCCATTGCCGGGGGCGCGCAAAGCACGACCGCGGGCGCCGACGGGCTGGATCTTGATGTCCATCTGGTGCGCGGCGACAAGGCGGTATCGGTGCGCCTTGGCGATCTGCGCCCCGAAGATCTGGCCAATCTGGTCATCCTGCCGGGCGACCGCATCGAATTGCGCCGTGCCGCACGCACGTTCACCGCCTTTGGCGCGACCGAGCGCGTGTCGCAGATCCCCTTCAGCGCGGAAAAGGTCTCGCTGGCCGAGGCCATCGCCCGCGCCACCGGCCCGGCCGACTCCCGTGCCAATGCCCGCGGCGTCTATCTGTTCCGCATCGAACGCGACAGCGCGGGCAAGTTGCTGCAGCCCACCGTCTATCACATCGACATGATGAAGCCGCAAAGCTATTTTCTGGCCCAAATGTTTGAAATACAAGACAAGGATGTCATCCTCTTTGCCAATTCGCGCGCGAATCTGGCGCAAAAGATGGCCGCCCTGCTGGGCAATCTGTTCAGTCCGGCAACAGCTCTGGTTTACGCAACCAAGTAAGGCGCAGACCATGCGGATCGGCATCGACGGCTATAATCTGGCCATCCCCAACGGAACGGGCGTGGCCACCTATGGGGCGTCGCTGGCCCGCGTGCTGGCAGGTGAAGGGCATGGCATCGAGGCGGTGTTCGGCATTGATCCGGGCCGCAATCGCGCCTTGCACGAGACGTTGTTCTTCGAACAATTCGGCCATGGGCATCAGGGCAATGTCGGCAAGAAGGTGCGTAATTCTGTCATCTGGTGGCATCTGGCCCGCCGCCTGACCGAGATCCCGCTGACCGACAATGTGGACAAGCGCGGCTTTGGCCCGCGTTGGCCGGCGTTTGACCGGCTCTGGACCTCGCCGTTGCTGTTCGAGGTGGCATGGGCGCGCTTTGCCTATCTGCGCCAATGGACGACCGTCACCATGCCCAACCCGCCCGAGGTGATGCATTGGACCTATCCGGTGCCGGTGCGGATGGCGGGCGCGCGCAATGTCTATACGCTGCATGATCTGGTGCCGTTGAAACTGCCGCACACCACGCTGGACGACAAACGCTATTATCACCGCCTGATCGAGGGCTGCCTGCGCAACGGCGACCATATCGCCACCGTGTCCGAGGCGAGCCGCAACGATATTCTGGCCATGTTCGGCGCCGATCCGGACAAGGTGACCAACACCTATCAATCCAGCCCGCTGCCCGGAAATGTGGCGCAGAGCAGCGCCGCAGAAGACCGCGCGATGATCGAAAGCGTGTTCGGCCTGCCCCCCAAGGGCTTCTATCTGTTTTTCGGCGCAACCGATCCCAAGAAGAACATCGGCCGGGTGGTCGACGCCTATCTGGCCTCGCAGAGCGAGCGGCCGCTGGTGGTCATCTCCTCGCGCGATTGGGGCATGAGCGAGGCCAGCGGCGGGCTGGGCGCGGGCGGCACGGTCTATGGCCGCAAGGTGGACCGGCCCATCGTGCAATTGCAATATCTGCCGCGCGACATGCTGTTCCGCCTGATCCGTTCGGCGCGCGCGGTGCTGTTTCCCTCGCTTTATGAAGGCTTTGGCCTGCCCGCGCTGGAAGCGCTGCAATTGGGCACGCCGGTCATTTCCTCCAATACCTCCTCGCTGCCTGAGGTGGTGGGCGATGGTGGCCTGCTGGTCGATCCCTATGAAACGGCACAAATCGCTGATGCCATCCGCGCGCTCGATGCCGACGATGCCTTGTGCGCCCGACTGGGCCAGGCTGGCCTTGCCCATAGCGCAATGTTCAGCAACGAGGCCTTTGCCGGTCGGATGCGGAATCTGTATGCACGGATGGGTGATACGGGGTGAAGCGCCCCGCCAAGCCGGTGGCCAAGCCGACCATGCAAGGCGTGGGAGTTTTTTATTGGGTCATTCGATCGCTTGCCATAGCGACAGTTTCGGCGACGACCGGCGTTTATGCTCAGTCGCTTTCCAGCCCAACCGCTCAGATCACGCTTACGCCAATCGAATTGTTTGATCTGGCCCAGCAGGCCGCTCGAAACGGAGATCTTGTGCTGGCCGAAAAGGCCCTGCGCGCTTTAAGCGGCAATTCCGATGTGGAAATCAGGTCTGAGGCGCGCTTCCGTTTGGCCATGCTTTACATTGAGCGACTGCACCGCCCACGTGACGCGGCCACGCTGTTGCGTCAAATCCTTGCAGAGAAACCTAAAAGCGCGCGGGTGCGGATTGAATTGGCAAAAATTCAGGCCATTCTGGGCCATACAACGGCCGCCTCAGCCCAATTGCGCGCCGCCCAAGCGGCTGGTCTTCCCCCGGCAGTCGAACGCGAAGTCCGCTTCTTTATGCAGGCCCTCGACGCTCGGCGCCACTTCGGAGCCAACGCAGAAGTAACGGTGATGCCGGACAGCAATGTCAATCGAGCCACGGCCGCATCTGTGATCGGCACCCAGATCGGCGACCTGTCCTTATCATCAGACGCAAGACGGCATTCCGGGATTGGCGGAAATCTGCGCGGGCAAACCTACGCCCGGTTTGATGTGTCTTCCTCGGTCCGCCTGTTGGCCACGCTTTCCGGTTCGGCAACGCTGTATCGCAACAGCGCCTATGACGATATCACCATGGCTCCGGCGATCGGGCCGGAATTGTCGTTAGCCAAGGACCGCGTGACATTGCAACTGGGGCCGGTTTGGCGCTGGTACGGGCTGCGCCCCTATTCCTCGACGATTAATGCCAATGTGATCTGGCTTCACACGCTGGGCCATCGCGCTCAATTACGCACTGACGCCAGCGTGGGGGCAATCACCAACCATTTTAGTCCCGACCAAAGCGGGCGGATCTATTCATTGGGTGTTGGACTGGACCGCGCGATCAGCCCGCGCCTTGGCGCCGGATTGCAGGCAGGCACCTTTCGTCAGACGGCGGATGCGCCCGCTTATGCCTATATCGGAGGCAGCGGATCGGCATATATAGCCCGCGAAATTGGCCCCATGACCTTGTTGGCCAATCTGAGCTATTCGCATCTGGAGGCCGATCAAGGGATGGCGCTGTTCTCACGCCGCCGCGTCGATAATATGGCGGGGGCCATGATCTCGATGACGGTACGTCAAATTCACGTCGCCAATGTATCGCCGGTTTTTCGCATCCGTTATGAAAATAATCGTTCTACTTTAGCAATATACGAGTATAGTCGCCTGGCTGGCGAAATAGGCCTTTCCGCCAGATTCTGATATTCTTGCGGGGGTACTATGCAATTTCGCGCCGTTCTGGGACGCATTGCCGGCATTGGCATGCTTTTCACTCTTGCCGGATGCGGTGGGGATGGAGGCGTCAACAGCACATCGGGCGGGAGCACGACGCCTTTGGCGCCGGCGCCATCCGCGGTAACGCCATCAGGCCTGTCGGCCAGTACCTCCTTCTCAAATACAATGCAGAGCGGCAATTTTGTCACTTTGCGCGCGGCCGCCACGGTTGATCGCCCCGCCTCCAACAGCGGCACCGCCAGCCCAACGGTGCAGATTGCCGCCGCCGACGCAAACAATTTTATATCTTACAACGCGGCCACCAACGTCTACACCCTCAATTACACCGGGTCATCGGGCTCGCAAAGCAAAGTTGACTTCACCCCGACCGGCGCCCGCCCCACCATCACCGCCAATGGCAGCCCGGATCCCACAGAAGTCAATTTTTCCTATAACGATTGTTATACCAGCGGGTGCTATTCATCGAATTATATAATTTCCCATAAGGCCAATAATTTCACCTATACCTACACCGCATTTGGATCGAACAGCAGCTCGTCCTTGTCGATGGTGGACAGTTCATCGTCCGCCTCGACCAGCTTCTTTGTCTTCGGTTTCCCGACCCCCACCGCCGCCGTGCCGCGCTCCGGCAGCGCCACATATACGCTCGACCTTGTGGGAACCTATCCCGGCACCGGCACCGGCTCTGTCAATTTTGCGGCAGGAACCTACAACTTTTCGGGCAATATTGCGCAATCAACCGCCTATGCGCAAACAACCGGCTCGTTCCAATCAACCGGGACGCTGGCCACCACGAACGGCTTTTCAGGCACGATCAACCTGACCGTCAACCAGACGATCATCAACCCGTCGTCAACCGCCAATACGGTGAACAACTATACGTTCAAGGGCTCCATCGGCGGCCTTTTCTTTGGCCCCTCGGCCCAGGAACTGGGTGGAACGTTTGTTGCACCCAACACGTCGACTCAGAGTAATGTTTCAGGCACCCCGGTGGCGTCCCCCGCTTATGGGGCGATTTTGGGGCATCGCTAGTGCCCTCTAGCGCTTGGCCACGGTAAAGCGCAGATCGCCGTTGAACAGGCGCAGCAATCCTTCGGGGATCAGCAGCGAAAACAGCGCCATGGGCCAGAGCGGCGCGGGAAAGCCGAAAAGCCGCTTGTTGGCCAGCGCGCTTTTCACGATCCGGCGCGCGGCATCCTGCGCGCTGATTTCATGGGGGCGGTTGCCCAGATGCTCGCCGCCCATCGGCGTGGCGACATAGCCGGGACAGCAGACCGAAACACCGACGCCCGACCCGCGCAGCGCCTCGCGCAGCGACAGGCCATACATCACCAACCCGGCCTTGCTGGCCGAATAAGCCGGGGCATCGGGCAGGGGCGACAGGCCCGCCAGCGAGGAGACGATCGCGATCTGCCCCTTCCCCCGCGCCTGCATACCGGGCAGGACGGCATGGAGCGCGCCGATAACCGATTGCAGATTAATGGCCACCACATCGCGGGCCACCTCGGCGCTTTCCACCATTTGCCCGTTACGGCGCCCATCGAGAATGCCGTGATTGGAAATGAGCAGATCCACCGCGCCAAATTCCGCGACGAAACCGGCAAAGGCGGCACTATCCTGCATATCGATCGCGGCGATATGCACATCGCCGCCGCATTCCTGCGCCACCTGTGCCAGACGCCCCGCATCGCGCCCCACCAGCCCCAACCGCCAACCGGAGCGCGCCAGTTCGAGCGCCACCGCGCGGCCGATTCCGCTCGACGCGCCGGTGACGATGGCCGCCCTGCTCACGTCCGGGCTCATTCGTCCTCTTCCAGCGCCTGCAACCGCTGAAGGATCGTGTTCTTGGCAATGCTGGCCAGCGTGATGCCCGAATGCGAAAGCGAGGCCTTTTCGGCGACCAAAGTGTCGATCACGCCGTTGATCTGCGCCTCGGTATGGCCGGCCGAGATGAAGAAGCGGATACGCGCCGCCTTTTCCGGCACGCCCGGCGGCAGCACCGGCACCGTGGCATAGCCGCGCTCCATCAGGCGCTGCGAGAGCATGACGGTCTGCAGACTGTCGCCCAGCACGATGGGCGTGACGGCCAGCCCCCAACTGTCGCCGACATTGAGCCCGGCGCCCCGCGCCTTGTTCAGGAAATGCCCGCCCGCGGCCCGCAGCGCCGCCACGCGTTCCGGCTCGCTCAGCATCAGGTCGAGCGCCGTCAGCGCCGCCACTGTGGCCGTGGCCGGAATGCCCACCGAATAGACCATGCCCGGCGCGCGATACTTCAGGAAATCGATCAAGGCGCGCGGCGCGGCAATATAGCCCCCGCAAGACACCAACGTCTTGGAGAGCGTGCCCATCCAGATATCGACCTCGGCCGGATTGACGCCCGCATATTCGAACAAGCCGCGCCCGGTCTTGCCCAGCACGCCCAGCGAATGGGCCTCGTCCACCATAAGCCATGCCGAATGTCGGTTCTTGACCTCGACCAGCCGGGCCAGATCCGGCCCGTCGCCATCCATCGAGAACAGGCCCTCGGTGACGATCAGGCAATGGCGGAACTGTCCGCGCAATTGGGTCAGCAGACGGTCGAGAGCCTCGATATCATTATGCGGGAAATTGACGCGGTGCGCCCCCGACAATTGCGCCCCCACCACGATGGAATTGTGCGAGAGCGCATCATGGATCACCAGATCGCCCTCGCCCATCATCGTGCCGATGGTGGTCACATTGGTGGCGTGGCCCGACACGAACAACAGCGCGTCCTCGGCCCCGTAAAGGCTGGCGATCTCGCCCTCCAGCGCGCGATGGCATGCCCGCTCGCCCGAGGTCAGGCGGCTTGCCGAAACGCTGGTGCCCCATTGCGCGGCGGCATCGGCCACGGCGGCCACGATGCGCGGATGCGCGTTCAGCCCCAGATAGTCATAGGAGGTGAAATTGGCGCAAGGGCGCCCCTCGACCACCGTATCGACCCCCGCGCGCGCCTCGTGCAGGCGATAGAAGGGCACCGGAATGCCGATCTTGCCCGCCAGACTTTGCTGCAGCCGGATCGCCTCGAAACCGGGCAGATCCTCGAAACTGGGCGCCTTGCGCCCCCGCCCGGCCAACATTCCGCCCAGCAGGCCCGAGGGCGCGGCGGTCGCCTTTTTCACCCCCGCGATCAACGCGGAGCGCATATCCCGGCTTAACCGGCGAGGCGGCGTTTCATCAACCATGGCGCTGGGCTCCAAGCAATTCGGTTTCGGCCATGCCGGCATCGCCGGTGTGAATGGCCAACAGGGCGCTTTCGGCATCGCTCAGCACCGCTGTTGGCGCTGCTTCTTCCGATCCGCGCGCGATCACCAGCACGCGCTGGGCCAATTCGCGCAGATTGCCGACCGCGCTGATCGCCATCATCGGCAATTCGATCTTGTACCGGCTCTCGATCCCGATGCGCAGTTCAAGCGCCATCAGCGAGTCCATGCCCAGCGAATCGATCGAGGCATCCAGATCGACATCGGCCGCCGCCAGACGCATGATCGCGGCGGCTTCCTCGGCCAGCATCGTGGCCACCACCTTGAGCGCGTCGGCTTCGCTGAGCCCGGCGATCATCTCGGCAAGGCTCTGTCCCGTGGCCGCCACGGACGAACCGCGCACCGTGAACTGTCCGGCAAAGGCGGGCGAGGCGGGCACCGGCAGGGAGAAGAGCGCCCCGGCCTCGGCAAAGTCGGAAATGGTCACCACCGGATCGGTCAGGCGCGAGGCCAGCGCCAGCACCCTGTCCAGCCGCGCCAGCGCATCGGCCGACTGCATGCCGGTCACGCCCGCAATGCGGCTCAGGCTTTCCAGCGTATCGCCGCGCGCGGCCAGCAGGCCCACATCGGCAATCGCCCCCCATTGCACCGCCAGCGCCGGACGCCCCGCGCCCATCCGCCGCCGCGCCAGCCCTTCCAGCCAGCCATTGGCCGCCGCATAGGCGCCCTGCCCCGGATTGCCGATCAGCGCCGAGGCCGACGAGAACATCACGAAATGGGCCAACGGCTGGTCCAGCGTGGCATGGTGGAGGTTTTCCGCCCCCAGCACCTTGGGCGCCAGCACCTTGTCGAGCGTTGCCTGATCCAGCCCTTCGAGCATGCCGTCCGAGAGCGTCACCGCCGTATGCCACACCCCGCCAATCGGCCCATGGCGCGCCGTCACGCGCTTGACCAGCGCCTCGACCGCCACCGCGTCGGTCACATCGAGCGCGGCCACGTCAAACACCATGCCCTGCGCGCGCAACCGTTCGACCACGGGCAAAACCTCGGGATCAATCGCCCCGGCGCGACTGGCCACGACGATCTTTTCCGCGCCCTTGCCCGCCAGCCACAAGGCCGTGGCCAGACCAAAGCCGCGTGTGCCGCCCACGATCAGTTGCACCCCCTTGCCCGGCGCAAAAGGCGCGGCCTGCAACGAGGGCACGCCGTCGCGCTGGGGCGCGCTGACCACGATCTTGCCGACATGGCCCGCCGACTGCATCAGGCGGAAGGCTTCAGAAATCTGTCCGGCGCGATAGGTCGTGACCGGCAGCGGGATATAGATGCCCTCGGCAAAACCCTGCTCGATGGCCTTGAGGCCGACCAGCGTGAGTTCGGGATCGAGCGCGAGGATCTGATCGACGTCCACCCCGAAATAGCTGAGATTGCGGCGGAAGGGGCGCAGCGCCAGCAGGCTGTTGGCCACATAATCCCGCTTGCCCAGTTCAATAAAGCGACCGCGCGCGCGCAAGGTCTTGATCGACCCGCGCATCGCCTCGCCCGACAGGCTGTTGAGCACGACATCGGCCCCGCCATGCGCCTCGCGCACCTCATCCACAAAATCGAGGCTGCGGCTGTCGCAAATATGGTCCGCGCCATAAAGCCGCGCCAGCGCCGCCTTGTCCGGGCTGGAGACCGTAGCGATCACCTTGGCCCCGATGGCCCGCGCGATCTGGATCGCGGCCAGGCCCACGCCCCCCGCGCCGCCATGGATCAGCACCGTTTCCCCGGCGCGCAGCCGCGCCAGTTCGACCAGCGCATACCAAGCGGTGTAAAATGCCACCGGCAGACCCGCCGCCGCCTCGGCCGAAACACCCTCGGGCACGGGCACAAAGGCTTCCTGCGGGCCGATGGCATGGCTGGCAAAGCTGTTCTGGCCAAAGCCCATGACCAGATCGCCCAGCGCAAAGCCATGCACCCCCTCGCCCAGCGCGACCACGCGCCCGGCGCATTCCAGCCCATAGACCGCGCCCGCCAGACCTTCATCCAGCACGTCGTCAAACAACAGGCCCATGGCCAGCATCACGTCACGGAAATTCAGCCCCGTGGCGATCAGTTCGACCTCGATATGGCCCGGCGGCGGCGTATGACGCGCCACCTCGATCCACTGAAAATTCTCCAATTGGCCCGGACGCGGGAAATGCAGACGCATCGCCTCCATCGCCGGTTCGGGGGCCAGCGGCAGGCCAGAGAGCATCCGCGCAGAATTAACCCCCTGCGGCGTCACGGTAAATTCCCGTTCGCGGCCCGGATCCATCAGAATCTCGCCCAGCCCCAGCGCCAGCGCCTTATCATCGACGCCCGCGCCGATTTCGACAAAGCGGATATCGGCCTCGACCATTTCGTTCATCGCCACGCGGGCAAAGGCGCGCAGCGCGGCCACACGTTCGGCCCCCAGATCGCCCTGCCCCATGGCCACCACCCACAGACGCGAACGGATGTTGCCGTCGCGCGCGGCAAACAGCGCCCGACGCAAAGTATCAACCGACGCGGCCATATCCCCGATGACGCTCTTTTCGACCACGAACAGGCGGTCGGGCACAGCAGCATCCTGCGGCGCGAGAACCCAGCCGCCCTCGGTCAGCGCGCGCTGCACCTGCGCGGTATGGACGCCGTGCTGTCCGGCCGCCATCACCGGCGTGCAGGACAATTGCCCGGCAGCCGGCATGGCGCGTTTGCGCTCGCTGATATGGACCACCAGCCCCTCGTCAAGCCGGCCCATCGTCGTCACCCCGCCCAGTTCGGGCAGATCGCGCAGCATCGGGGCCAGCGTGACGCCTTCCTCCTGCCCGCCTTCGACCGGGGCCGATCCGCGATGGAATCCGACCAGCGCATCCATCGCCGGCTGCGCAGTCAGCAGAACGCCGCCCGCGCGCAACAGCCCGGCCAGCGCCGAGGCTTCCTGCGGCTGCATCCGCCGCTCGGCCGGGGCGCACAGCAGCACCACATCCGCATTGGCCGATTGCGGCTGAGACAGATCGATGATTTCCCATTGGCCCGCCACCGGCATGGTGCGCGCCAGCCTCTCGGCCGCCAGATTGTCCGCCGCCGCGATCGACAGGCGCAAACGGCCCGCCATCGCCCCGTTCATCAATCCCGACGCCACCGGATCGGTCAGGGCGGCCATCACCGCCTCTCCATCCTTTTCGGCCACGACCACATGCAGATGACGCGGATAATCCGCCCCGATCCGCGCCGCCATCACCGAAACACAGCCCGCCAGCGCCTCGACCGCCGGTTGCAGGCGCAGGGAAGCGTTTTCATAGCGGGCCAGCAGGCGCGAGCGCGGCGCAGCCACATCCTCGCCACGCAGGATCGCGGGCAGATTGGCCCCGGCCAGCGCTGAAAGTGCAAGATCGGCGCTGGCCTCAGGGAATTCAGCGGCGCAACTGGCCAGAATGACCGAGGCTTCGGGATGGTCAATGTCGATCAGGCGGATATATTCGCCCACCTGTTTCACCGCTCCGGCATTGATAAGATCAAGCAACAGTTCGCTGATCCATGCCCGCTGCTCGGGCGGACGCCCGCCGCTCTTGTCCAGCGCGGGCGGATCGAGCAGCGAAGGCAGGTCAATCATGCCATCGGGCCCGGCCATATCGCGCAGCGCCTCAATCGCGCTGGCCCGCATATGGGCATGCAGCAAGAGCCAGCCATCGGAAGCCACCGGCAATTGGGTCGTCTCGAACCAGCCCTGAGCCAGTTGGGCGAGCGGGCGGCTGACCGTGGTGAGGCCCGCAGGCGGGGTGGCCAGATGGAACACGCCCGCCAGCGCAGGCTTTTCTACTCGCGCCACCGCGCGCAGCAAAGCCTTGTCCAGCCGCGCGACCGTCCGCCCGGCATCATCGCGCATCCACAGCGTGACGGTCTTGAGCTGCTCGCCGCTCTTGTCCACCACGATGGTCACATCGGTGACATCGGCCCCCTCGCGCCACACCGTCAGCCGCTCAAAGCGGATGGGCAGCCAGGTCTTGGTGCTTTCGTCCCCCTCGGTGACATAATCGAACAGGCCGTGGAAGGCGGCATCGACGCTGGCGGGATGCAGCACCTGCGGCTTGCCATAGGCGCCCGTCCCTGTCTCCGGCACGGCCTGCGTGGTTTCAAGGATTTCCTCGCCCTGACGGCGCAGAGTCTTGAGCAGGCTGAAGCTGGGGCCATACTCGATGTCGCTCTGGCGCGCCTTGCGATAGATTTCCTCGGCATCGTCATGGGCCACGGTCAGATCGGTGATTTTGGGCGCCTCGCCGCGCAATTTGGGCGCGCGGGCAATCCGGCCGCGGGCATGCATATGCCATTCGTCGGGCGAAAAGCGCGGGCGGCTCCAGATCTCGACGCTGGCCGGGTCCGAGATCAGGCGCGTGGAAATCTCGCGCTGCTCCTCGCTGCCCAGCACCAGCGGCTGGAGGATGTCGAAATCCTCAACGCAAACGCCGCCCTCGCCCCACAGATCGCGCGCCACGGCCAGCATCATTTCGGCCAGCGCCGTGGCGGGCACCACCACCTCGCCGCCGACAACGTGATCGGCCAGATAGGGCACCAGTTGCGGATCAAGCACATTGCGCCATTCGGGCGCCCCCTGCACCAGACGCGCGCCGATCAGCGGATGGCGCGGGGCAATGCCATGCACATCCAGCGCCGCCGAGGTCGGCGTATAGGCATAGGTCTTGCGCTGCCACGGATAGGTGGGCAGGTCGATGCTGCGGTCCACCTGACCGCCCACCGTCTGCGGCTCAAGCCCGTTGGCGATGGCGCGGGCGATGATGTCGCCGATGGGATCGCCGCCCGTGCCCTTGGCATCGCTCAGGCTGTGGAGCGCGCGGCCTGTGAAACCGGCCGCCTCCATCGTGCCCGCCATGGCCGAGCACAGGATCATGCGCGGCCCGATCTCGATAAACAGATTGGCTCCGCGCTCGGCCGCTTTGCGAACCGCGTTCGAAAACACCACCTCATGGCGGATGTTCTGCCACCAATAGGCACTGTCGAAACCGGCCCCGGCATGAAGCTCGCCCGTCACGGTCGAGATCATCGGCACATCGCCCGCCGCCGGGCTGATCTCGCCCAGTTCGGCAAGGAAGCTGTCCTCGATCCCGTCCAGCAGCGCCGAGTGATAGGGATAAGCAATGTCGAGCTGGCGCCCGGCCACGCGATTCTTGCGCGCAAAACGCATGAAGGCGGTGATCGCCGCATCCGGCCCCGAAATGGTGATCGAATTGGGGCCGTTGCTGGCCGCAATATCAATCCCGGCGATCCCGCTGCGCTCGATCAGTTCGGCCATGGCCGCGCGCCCGGAGGCCAGCGTGGCCATCGTCCCGGCGCCATGCACGGCTTCCTGAGAATGCGCGCGGGCCATCAGGATGCGCGCGGCCTGATCCAGCGTCAGGATGCCCGCAGCATGGGCCGCGGCGATTTCACCCACGCTGTGGCCCAGCACCATGGCCGGGGTCAGGCCGCGTTCGGCCAGCGCCGCCGTAATGCCCGCCTGAATGGCAAAGATCAGCGGCTGGGCCCACAGCGCCAGCTCCAGCTTCTCGGCCAGATCATCGCCCAGCATGGCCGGGGCCAGGCCTTCATGGCCCAGCGCCATAAAGGCCGCATCGGCCGCATCAAACCCCCGGCGGAAAGCGGGGTTGGCGCCATAAGCCTCGCGCCCCATGCCGACGAATTGCGAACCATTGCCGTTATAGACAAAACAGACCTTGACCGCACCGGCCAGCGCCGTGCCGGTCATCACCTGCGCGCTCTTGCTCCCGGTGGAAAGCGCCCGCAATTGGGCCGCCATCACCGCGCCATCGCCCAGCGGCAGCACGGCCCGCTGGCGCATCAGCGCGCGCCCATCGGCCACCGCCGCAGCCAGCGCGGCCGGATCGACGCCTTGCTCGAGACGATCGGCATAGGCGTCCGCCAGCGCGGCCAGCGATTCCTTGCAATGGCTGGAAAGCACCAGCGCATCGGGCGCCTGCGCGGGCGCCGATGCCGGAACCGCCGGCGCGCTGCTCATGATCACATGGGCATTGGTGCCGCCAAAACCGAAGGAGGACACGCCGCAATGCAAAATGCCATCGTCCAGCGCGACTGCCTGGCGGGCCGGTTGCAGATTGAGCGCGTCAAAATCGATATAGGGATTGAACCCGTCGAGATGCAGCGTCGCCGGATAGGACCGCTGCTCGAGCGCGATCAGCGCCTTCATCATACCCGCCACGCCCGAGGCCGGTTCAAGATGGCCGATGTTCGATTTGACCGAACCCATCGGCAAGGGCTTGCTGCGCGGGCGGCCCAAAACATTGCCGATGGCGGTCGCCTCGATCGGATCGCCGACCACCGTGCCGGTGCCATGCGCCTCGACAAAGGCCAGATCCTCGGGCGAAACGCCCGCTTCGGCATAGGCGCGTTCGAGCAGGCTGGTCTGGCCCGACAGACCGGGCAGCGCGATGCCCGAGGTGCGCCCGTCCGAATTGATCGAGGCCCCCTTGATGATCGCGCGGATCGCGCCCGGATCGGCGACATCGGCGCGTTGCAGCACAAAGACCACCCCGCCTTCGGAGCGGACATAGCCATCGCCCCGCGCGGAAAACGGGCGGCAGGCGCCGGTGGGCGAGAGCATTTGCGCCCGGCTGAAACCCACAAACGAGGCGGGCGAGAGCAGCATGTTGACCCCGCCGACGATAGCGGTGTCAACACGGCCGCTGCGCAGATCGGCCAGCGCCCGCTCCACCGCCACCAGCGAGGACGAACACGCCGTATCGACGATGAAGCTGGGGCCTTTGAGGTCGAAGAGATAGGAGATGCGGTTGGCCACGATCGACAATGTGTTGCCGGTCATGAAATGGCTCTCGATCGCGCCGGGATCGCCACCAAACAGGTTCGCGTGATCCAGCGCGGAAACGCCGATATAGACGCCCACTTCCTTGCCCGCGATGCTGGCAGGCGCGATGCGCGCATTTTCCAGCGCTTCCCACACCAGTTCGGCCAGCAGGCGCTGCTGGGGATCGACCTGCACCGCCTCACGCGGGGACATGCCAAACACGCCAATATCGAAATCATAAGGATCAGGCAGGAAACCGCCTGCAAAAGTATAGGCCGAACCCGCCGCATTCTTGCCCGGATGGAACGCCAGTTCTTCGTGCCAACGCCCCTTTGGCACGCGACTGACGGTAAACAGACCCTCATTCAGAACGTTGCGGAATGCAGCCTCATCCCGAGCCCCCGGCAACCGACAGGCCGCCCCCACAATGGCCGCATTCACGGCCGCATCATGCCTGACTGTCACGCAGTTCGTTCTCTCTTGGTTAACTCAATTAAAGAAGCGGCTTGCGCAATATTGTTTACCCAATACAGGCACGCGCCTTCCTTTGTGACCATCCATATCGGTATGCTGCTTTGCGTCAAGCCGTGGACTGACGAACTGAAAATGACAAATCCGTGAATGTTCGTAACTTTTCTCATTTGTCGGCCCCCGGCTTGAGCTTCGGACAATCACTGCTACACAGGCACCCGATGCCTGGTTTTGCTGGGCCCAGCCGCTGCAGGAGCCACGCTTTATCATGCCTCGGGCAATCGCCTACGATCTGACGCGCTTGTTCCTCGGGCCGTTGAGCCAATCGCCGCGCGGGATCGACAGGGTGGATATTGCGTTCGCCAACTATTTATTTTTCAACAGAAAGATCGAAAGCGTCGGCATCCTGCCCACCCCTTGGGGGATACGCGCCTTCAACGCAGACATGGTGCGGCGGGGTCTGGATCACCTGCACCACATCTGGGCCGAGAGGATCGATGAGGGCGAGGACCCCCACTGGCAGGGTCTGGTCGCGGCCATCTTGGAACAGGGCGTTCCCAACCGTCCTGCCCCCCGCCGCAAACCGGCCGGGCTGCTAACCAAAGCGCAGCGGATGTGGATGCATTTGCGGCGAACCGGCATCGCTTTGGGGCGATCCGTTGCAACTCTGCCCCATGGCGCAATCTATCTGAATATAGGCCAGATCGGGCTTGCCGTTCCTGTTTTTCATCGCTGGCTGGCGAATCGGCGTGATATTACGGCGGCCTTCATGCTGCATGACACGATCCCGCTGGAATATCCCCAGTTCGTGTCGCCCTCCTCGGTCACCCATCATGCGCGCATGGTCCAGACCGCGCTGGAACGCGCCGATCTGGTTATCACGACAACCCAGCATGCGCGCGAAACCATTGTGTCCACGATGGCGCAAATGGGGCGCGCCGATGTGCCCATTCACGTTCGCGGCCTGCCCTTGCCCGCGGCATTGGGGATGCCGCGCTCGGCCGATCCGGCGCTGGCCGGACGGCACTATTTCCTCACCTGCTCGACCATCGAGCCGCGCAAAAACCATGGCCTGCTGATTGATGTGTGGCGGCGCATTGTCGCGCGGATGGGCGCGCGCGCGCCGCATCTGGTGATCGTGGGTTCGCCCGGCCGCCATGCCGAAACCATCCTTGGCGAGATTGCCGGCGATCCGGCCCTTGCGCGCCATATTCACCATGTCTCGGGCCTCTCCAGCCCGGCGCTGGGGCGCCTGACGCTGGGCGCGGCGGCGATGCTCTGCCCCAGCTATGCCGAGGGTTTCGGCCTCTCGGTGCTGGAGGCCAACGCGCTGGGCGTACCCACCATCGCTTCCGATATTGCCAGCCACCGCGAAATCGCCAATGCCCAAACGCGCCTGCTGCCCCCCGATGACCGCCACGCCTGGGAAGAGGCCATTATGGACCTTCCACCCGGATTCCTGCGTTCGACACCGGCCATCCCCGAAACCATGACCGAGGCGGCCTATTGCCGTGATATCACGGCATTCCTCCACAATTTTGCGCAGACCAAGCATAAGGACGCCATGCAAGACTTTTCGCTTCGCCATGAGAAGAGGCCATGACCCGCGAAACCAAGGATGCCGCCGGGGTCACCGACCAGCGCTTCAACGAGAGCTTTCTGGCCGGTCAGGAGCGGCGGCTGCTCTACGCCATCGCCCCCCGGCTGCCCCAATGGGTAACGCCCAATCAATTGACGGGTTTCGGCGTGTTCGGCGCCTTCGTCGTCATGATGGGCTATATTTTCAGCCGGTGGGACATGGCATGGCTATGGCTGTCGAACTTTGGGTTGCTGCTGCATTGGTTCGGCGATTCGCTGGACGGCACGGTGGCCCGCCTGCGCAAGATCGAGAGGCCGCGATACGGCTTCTATCTGGATCAGGTGATCGACACGATCGGCAGCCTGATGATCTCTTTGGGCATCGGCTTTTGCCCGGCGGCGCGGATGGACCTGTCGCTTTTGGTGCTGGCCGTATTCTTCATGCTTTCGATTCAGGTCTATGTGCGCAACATCGTTGACCGCGAATTCCATGTGGCAGTCGGCGGTCTGGGCCCGACCGAGATGCGTCTGGGCATTCTGGGCATGAACATCGGGATCCTGCTGTTTGGGCGCTGGATGATCCCCGGCCTGCCGTTCCCGGTCAGTTGGCTGGACGCAACCATGGTGCTGACTTGTGCGGGATTGCTGATCCTGCTGGTGGCGCAGATGCGCGAGCATTTGGGCAGGCTTGCATGCGAGGAAGCTGCCGGTTTTAAATGATGGTGCATTGCACCACGATTTATCCAACGATACGTTGGCGCCCCGCCAAAATGATGCTGCGTCAGCAGGATATAAAGAGGCGCCGCATCATAAACGGAGCCATAGTATGAGAACTATGCTTTTGAACCGTCTGCCCGAAGCCAAGGTAGCCGTTATCGGTGACGTCATGATCGACGTCTATCTGAAGGGCATCATCGAGCGGATTTCGCCTGAGGCTCCTGTTCCGGTTGTACGCGCCAAAAGCCAGAATGCGGTGCCTGGAGGCGCCGCCAATGTTGCTGCGAATATTGTCGCGCTGGGGGCCCAGGCGATCCTGGTGGGCGTGATCGGCCCGGATGGCGCTGACCTGTGTCACGCCTTGGAAAGCTTGGGCTTGTCGCATGTGGATGGCCTAGTGGTTGATGAGAGCCGCCGCACCATTCGCAAGCAGCGCATCATGGCCGGCCAGCAAGTTGTCCGTATCGATTTTGAAGACACGCATGAGCTGAGCAAAGACATTGAGGCAAAAGTGATCGCCCATGCATTGCGCGCGATTGACAATGTCGAGGCCGTCATCCTGTCTGATTATGGCAAGGGCGTTTTGACCCCCGCCGTGGTCAAGGCCATCAATGCCCATGCCCGGGCGCAAAACAAACCAGTGATCGTGGACCCCAAACAGCGCGATCTCTCCTGGTATCGCGGCGCGACCCTGATAACACCCAATCGCGCAGAGTTGACCGCCGCGACAGGGTTGCCTTGCGAAAGCGACGAGCAGGCGGCCAAGGCTGCAAAGGCGGCTCAGATAGCGTTTGACGGCGACATTTTGCTGACGCGCTCGGAAAAAGGTCTGTCCTATTATCCGCGCGAGGGCGAGGTTGCGCACCAACCGACCCGCGCCCGCGAAGTCTTTGATGTATCGGGCGCAGGCGACACTGTTGTCGCAACACTGGCCACGGCATTGGCGGTAAAGGCCGATTTTGCCGAAGCGATGAATTTTGCCAATCATGCGGCGGGTATTGTCGTTGCCAAGGCCGGCACGGCGACCACCACTCTGGAGGAATTGCGCGAAGCCATCGAATTGAGCGATGGGCACAGTCTCACAGGCGGCGCTCTGGTTGAGCGTCACGTAGCTGCGGCAATGTGTCGTCATTGGCAAAGGCAGGGTTTGAAGGTCGGCATGGCCAATGGCTGTTTCGATCTTATTCACCCCGGTCACATTGCCCTGATCCGCCAGGCGTCAGAAGCTTGCGACAAGCTTATCATGGCCCTTAACACCGACGCCTCGGTGTCTCGCGTGAAAGGCCCGACGAGACCGGTGCAAAAGGAGGCCGCGCGCGCTCAGGTCATCGGGGCGGTCAAGGGTGTCGACCTTGTCGTGCTGTTCGACGAGGAAACGCCGCTTGAATTGATAGAGGCTCTCCAGCCTGACGTGCTGGTCAAGGGGGCGGACTATACGGTTGAAACCGTGGTTGGCGCCGACATCGTGCTGGCGCGTGGGGGCCGTGTGGTGCTGGCTGATCTGATTGCCGGTCAATCCACGACGCGATTGATCCGAGACATGGCATGAACAGAGCAGAAGACTTGCGCCCCATCGCTTTCTTCGACCGTGACGGGGTGTTGAACCGAGACACCGGCTATGCGCACAAGATCGAAGCGTTGCAATGGGTCGAGGGTGTGTTTGAAACCATGGCGCGGCTGAAAGAGAGCGGATACCGGGTGGTGGTGGTCACCAATCAGTCTGGTGTGGCCAGAGGCTTTTATACCGAAGCCGATGTTCTGGCGCTGCACGAATGGATGGCGGCCCGCATTGCGCTGCACGGCGGGACGGTCGATGCCTTCTATTACTGTCCCTACCATCCAGAAGCCGTCGATCCGGCCTATCGCCAGGATCACCCGGACCGGAAGCCTAGACCGGGCATGCTTCTCAAGGCACTTGCCCGATTTCCCACTGACATTTCGCGCAGCTTCATGATCGGCGATCAGGCCACCGATATGCAGGCTGCCCAAGCAGCGCAAATTCAAGGGCACCTGTTTCGCGGCGGGCGTTTGGACGATTTCGTCAATGAGGTGTTGTCGCAAAGGGTCGGCTGAACCATGGCGTTCGAATTGGGAGACCTGCTCTGCTTCTGGCCTTTTGCGCGCGGTCGGGCCCGTCCATGGGTGCGTGCGGGCAACGCCTCCCGGGATAAGGGTGACTGGGCCTGTGCTGCGGCTAATTATCGTCGCGCTACGCAAATTGAACCGGGACGACGAGCGATCTGGGTTCAGTTGGGACACATGGAGAAAGAAGCTGGCGCGGTGCCGCAGGCACTCGAAGCTTATCGCCAAGCTAGCTATTTGCCAGCAAACGATGGTGACGCCCCGTTTCACTTAGGGCTGTTGGCCCGCGCCTTGGGCGATATGGAAACGGCTCGCACGGCGTTTGATCAGGCCCTGCTGGAAAACCATTTGCACCAGGACGCCGGGCGGGAAAGGCTGGCGCTCGCGCATTTACCTTCCGCTCTGAGTGCTAATGCCCGCGAAAGGGCAGCCATGCTGTGCGGGCAGGAACAGGACCGCATGAATGCCCACGGCGCTGCTTCGACGATTCTTTTCGACGTCTCAGATCTGATTACATATTTCCGTCACGCGCGCCTGCCCACCGGCATTCAGCGCGTTCAGATAGAAATTATCACTGAAGCTCTGAAAAACCAGCCCTATGCCCAAATATGCACTTTTATTGATGGCGCAGGATATTGGGCGGCCATTCCTCCTGAGCTTTTCCAATCCTTGTCGAGCATGGCGGTGACAAGTGGCGATAGCCTTGATCCAGAATGGCTGAACCTGATTGAGACCTTGACGGCTGTACTGACTACCGCTCTTCAGCCTCGCTTTACAAAAAGCATGTGGTTCGTCAATTTGGGCACATCATGGCAGTATCGGAACTATTTTTTGCATCTTCGGGATTTACAGCGGAGGTTTGCGATACGCTATGTGCCTTTTGTGCATGATCTTATCCCGTTTATGGCGCCGCAGTTCTGTGTTGACGAGGTTGTTCGAGATTTTCATAACTGGATCTCAGGCGTGTTCAATCATGCCTTCGCATTTCTGACCAATTCGTATTCGACTCAGGCTGATCTTGTGAAAGTGGCTGCTCATTATGGCCATCGTCTGAACGAAAACCGTATTGCCGTAATTGCACTTGATGCTGATTTTCGTCACCACAATTCTTTAAAATTATCTTCAAGTAAACTTGCGCGGTGGGATCTTTCTCCAGAACGCTATGCTTTATTCGTTTCAACGATTGAAGTCAGAAAAAATCATCTACTTGCCTTGGAAGGTTGGAAAGAACTGATCCGGTGTTACGGCGTCAAAGCGGTTCCGGA
Organism: Novosphingobium humi; assembly: GCF_028607105.1. Classification (GTDB taxonomy): domain Bacteria; phylum Pseudomonadota; class Alphaproteobacteria; order Sphingomonadales; family Sphingomonadaceae; genus Novosphingobium; species Novosphingobium humi. The sequence goes on from NZ_CP117417.1 coordinate 3,391,278, forward strand.
TCTCGTCTGCGTGGGGCGCAAAGGATGGCTGAGCGACGAGGTGTTTCGGATAATTCATGATAACCCGGAGCTTGCATCTAAAGTTAAGATACTGTCCGACATATCCGATGATATTCTTTCTCTTCTGTATCATAACTGCTGCTTTACTATTTATCCCAGCCACTATGAAGGCTGGGGTCTCCCTGTCACCGAATCGCTGTGTTACGGCAAAGTACCCGTTGTCAGCCGATGTTCATCTCTGCCTGAAGCTGGAGGCGATTTCGCACTTTACATCGAGCCCAGTGACGTATCCGATTTCTTCAGTGCTGTCGAAAGTCTATGGTTCGACGAAGAAATACGCAAATCCTTGGAACAAAGAATTGTTAAGCAATTCAAACCACGCAACTGGAAAGACATTGCGGAGGAGGTCAGTCAGGCCCTTTTGAAATTCGAACATGCCCTTCCCAAAGCTGTCACAGCTTATTGTCCATCGATCCGCCCGGGAACGCTATATCGACTGGCACGCCTTCAAACGACGCCTCCCGTGCCGCATGCGGCGGATGGCGAGGGTCTGCGGTTTGGGAAGGCATGGGAAGATCCGGACGATGAAGGATGCCCAATCAAACCTGAAGGCGCTGAAGTGATGGCAATTGTGGAGGCAGGCGAATCTGCGCTTTGGCTCTGCCTACGACTGGAAGGAACGACCGATCATGGGCTGGAGGGACAAATCGTCATGAATGGCCAAAGCAAGAGTTTCGCGCTAAAAGCGAGAGAAAAGCGCTGGTTCGCTTTGCCCATTGAACCGGGCCAACTGTATTTCTCGATCAAAGACACTGCCAACTCAGCAATCTGCAGCCTCCGCTTGAGTTACCTGATGGTGGTTGAAGCGTTGCCGCAGAATGCTGCTGATCTAGGCCATAGACTCATAAACGCGGAGCCATAGCCGCATTGAGGCGAGCTGGGCCATTGCGAGGAAGTTTTCGGCCAGTTTGTCTTAGCGGATGGAAACCCGGCGGAAGTGCTTCAACTTCGCGAAGAAGCGCTCGATCAGGTTCCGTTGGCGATAGAGCCAAGTACTGAAGTACGGCTTTGATCGGCGGTTGGATTTCGGCGGGATATTGGCAAAAGCTCCCTTCTCGCGAAGGGACGCCCGGATGCGATCGACATCGTAGACTTTGTCCGCGAGCATGATCGTTCCAGCGCCAACATGATCGAGCCTTGCATCAGCGGCTTGGCCGTCATGGCTTTGCCCCGCCGTCAGGCTCAGCCGGATCGGGAGGCCTTGCCCATCGACGACCGCATGGATTTTGGTTGAACCGCCCCACGTTTGCCGGAGGCTCCAACTCTTGAGTAGAAGGAGCCGATATGAGCAAGACAACGAACAAGTTTGCCCCGGAGGTGCGGGAGCGGGCGATCCGGATGGTGCTGGATCACGAGCGGGATTATCCGTCCCGCTGGGCCACTGTGGTGTCGATAGCAGAGAAGATTGGCTGCTCACCGCCCACGCTGCATGAATGGGTAAAGAAGGCTGAAGTCGACAGCGGCAAGCGTGCAGGCGTGCCGACCGAGATGGCCGAGAAGCTCAAGGCACTGGAGCGGGAGAACCGAGAGCTGCGCCAAGCCAATGAGATTCTTCGCAAGGCGTCAGCATATTTTGCCCAGGCGGAGCGAGCCAAAAAACTTGTTGGCGCCCGTTCCGCAAATGATCGCTTTTATCGACGATCACCGCGATGCCTATGGGGTCGAGCCGATCTGCAGGGTTCTGCCGATTGCCCCTTCCACCTACCACGAGCGTGTTGCCCAACGCCGGGATCCATCGCGGCTGTCAGCCCGTGCCCAAAGCGATCTGGCGCTAAAACCGGAGGTCCTGCGCGTTTTTGCCGAGAACTTCGGCGTTTACGGTGTTCGCAAGGTGTGGCGGCAGATGCGACGTGAAGGCTTTGCCGTTGCCCGATCAACGGTGGCTCGACTGATGCGTGACCTAGGCCTTCAAGGGGTGATCCGGGGTAAACCGGTGCGCACCACTGTCAGCGACAGGGCTGTCCCATGTCCACTCGATCACGTGAACCGGCAATTTTACGCGCCAGCCCCGAACATGCTCTGGGTTTCCGATTTCACCTACGTGGCCACTTGGGCGGGGTTCGTTTACGTTGCCTTCGTCATCGACACATACGCACGCCGGATAGTAGGCTGGCGAGCCAGTAAAACGGCGCATGCCAGCTTTGTACTGGATGCACTGGAACAGGCCATCCATGAGAGACGACCTGTCCATCGCGGCGGGCTCATTCATCATAGCGACCGCGGGTCGCAATACGTATCCATTCGCTACACCGAACGCTTGGCTGAAGCCGGGATCGAGCCATCAGTCGGCAGTGTGGGCGACAGTTATGACAATGCCTTGGCTGAGACAATCAACGGCCTCTACAAAGCCGAGGTAATCCATCAGCGAGGACCTTGGCGGTCCTTCGAAGCGGTTGAATTTGCTACGCTGGAATGGGTCGAATGGTTCAACAATCGGCGATTGCTCGAACCCATCGGCAATATCCCGCCTGCTGAAGCCGAAGAACGATATTACGCCATGCTGGACGATCAACCTATGGCGGCCTAACTTAAACCAAATAGCCTCCGGCAAACGTGGGGCGGTTCAGGTTCCGCCAGTCGATACCTTCCAGCAAGCAGGCCAATTGTGCGGGCGTCAGTGACACGATGCCATCCTTGGCCGAGGGCCAGATGAAGCGACCTTTCTCCAACCGCTTGGCATAGAGCGACATACCGACGCCGTCGTGCCAGATGATTTTGATCAGCGCGCCGGCCCGCCCGCGGAACACGAAAAGATCACCGCCATGAGGATTGCGACCCAGCCCTTGCTGCACCTGCAGGGCCAAACCCTGCATGCCTTTGCGCATATCCGTGTGCCCCATCGCAATCCATACCCGCGCCGTCGAAGGGATCACCGCAGGGCCTTCAACGTTGCTGCCACCAGCGCCGCAGGTGCGGACGGGAAGACCGTCATGCGCACCTTGCCGCTCACTTCCACCACGATGGCGGGCGATGATCCCGAAACCGGAAGCCCAGCATCGCCAACATCGACCACCGCCTCGGCGAACTCGGGCCCTGCGATCTGAGGACGCAGCTTGTTCCGCCAAGTGTAGATCCGTGCCGTCGAAATATCATGCCGCCGCGCAACGTCGGCAACGCACGCACCCGGTGCCCCGGCCTCTGCCAGAATCCGCAGCCGTTCCTCGTCAGTCCAGCGCCGACGACGCTCGGGCCCGTGCATAACCGTAATCTGCCGCATCCACCGCTCCTGAGTGCGCTCTCGAGAGCGTCCTTAAAAGCGTTCGCTCAGCGCCAAACAAGGCGGGGCACGCCGGATGGATACCATCCCGCCCGCCGAGGCCGAGGCAAACTACTATGCAGCCATAGAGACCCTCGATAGGGTTGCGTGAGTCAATTGAAAATGCCTCCGGGAAAGCCGGAGCGGTTCATGGCAGGTCAATGAGTATAATTTTGGGGAAGTTCAAGCAAATGATCGATACCGGTCACAATATGATAAAGTGAACTGGCGGGAACGGCTTCATTGACGAATTGCCCGGATACTGCATTGCACCGCTCAAACCATAGACCTTTGGTTGGAACGTTGAGAAAATGCTGCAATTTATCAAGTGGTGCTGATCCCGGCTCGCTCCTTGTTTCGGGGACGAAGTCAGCGCAGTGAGTTGATTGAGCTCGCAACCATTCCGTAATGACCCAGATTCTGCAAAATTCGTCCGCAACTGACCCATCCGGGCGCACCTCGGCATAGGGCAGACCTTGCGCGGAAAAACCGTGTTGAAATGCCTTGCGAGCCAGCTTTTCAGAAAGGTCGGGCACAACAAGTCCGGCATTGGCACATTCACCCAAAAGCCAGGCCCATTCGAAATGATGCCCCGGTTCGAATATTCTGCGATCGATATTTGTGCACGGCTGCCAATCATCTTCAAAATATTCGAAAAGGCATTCGGAATCTGATGACCAGAATCGGGCCGACATCAAATCCAGAATTGTCTGTGCAACATCGCGAAATGCCGATTCCGCTGATAACGGCAACCAAGCCAGACATGCTTCTAGCAAATGCATGTGAGGATTTTGGCGACGCGGAAGGGCAGGGGGGAGGCCCTCCTGATATCCGCCTGCTTCATGCCAGAGTTGTGTCTGAATGAAGGTCAGGATTCGCAAAGCCTCGTCGCGCAGGTTGGTGTCACGCGTGCGGCCAAAGGCCGCCGCCAGCGCGAAAACCGTAAAGGCCAAGTCATAGAGGTCGCGTCGTTCATCCAACTTTTGCCCGTCAATCGTAACAGACCGAACAAAGCCACCCTCTGAGTGTCGGAGTTTGTCGAAAAGGAAATTAATCCCATGCTCCATCGCATCTTGAGCGCCCGACACGCCCAACGTGCTCAGGCGAGAAAAAACGAAAATCTGTCGGCATGTAACCCTTAGTCTTTTGAATTCTGAAGAATTTTTTGCATCTCCCATAGATAGGCTATCGTAATAGCCGCCACGCTGCCTATCTACACCGCGATCAAGCCAGATTGCAGCCGCCGGCCCCGTCAACCAATCATACATGCCTTGGCCCTTGGTGCCTGCAAAAGCGATACTCTGATGATCAGGCCGATCTTTATTCACGAGTAAAATCCTTAAAATTCAGACTATGAGATAGCGGCCTCATCCGCGTTTCGGCCAGTTGGAAATTAGACTTTTCGTCAAATACCGTCGCCATCCGCGTCCGCACTGCCGCCGCACCACCAGTGGGACACGACAAATAAAGCGAAAGATGCGAACCATCCAATTGCCGTTATCAAGCAGATAGAAGCCGTCGACCTTTTCAATTAATCGATCAGTCAACCAGCTATGCGGGATAACATATCCTTGAATTGCACCGGCTGCATCAAGCCTTTCACGATCACTTTTTTGCATTTTACCGTCATAGTCGCCTAATAAAGATATCAAATTCTGCGCTGGGCCGCGCAGGACGGGTGCCTGCGCCGCATCTGTGAACAGCCGGAGCAGGCGGGATGCTTGCCCGGCATAGGACATATCCTGCAACCGCCTGCGTCCCTTTGCTCCCATTGCAGAGCGTAAATCGGGATCGTCAATCAAGACCCTCAATGCTCGGGACAGCGCGTATGGGTCGCCCGGATCACACAATAATCCCTCCTGCCCATCATTGATCATGTCAGGTATGCCGCCAATCCGGCTAGCCACGATCGGCAGGCCGCTTGCCATGGCCTCCATCAGGCAGACCGGCTGATTTTCTTCCCAGATCGACGGGAGCACAACAACATCAGCTCGGGCATAGTTCTGGGGCATGTCGGACGGTGCTTGACGCCCTCTCCATATGATGCGCTCCGTCAGGCCTAATTGATCGGCTTTGTCACGGTAGGTTTGCTCCTGCGAACCCGTTCCGATAATTTCCAAGTCGATATCGGTATCTGCAAGGAGCGCGAGGGCTTGCAGCAGGATATCAACGCCCTTGTGGGTGCCCAAATAGCCGACATACAACAGACGTACTGGGGGGACCGGTCGATCAGGCCTTTCACGGGGCGCAAACCGCTGTAGGTCCATTCCATTGGGAATGACCGCAATGCGCCCATCGTCCAGCCCCGCCTTTTGATATTGCCTTGCGATGAAGGGGCTGGGCGCGATAAATTTATCGACGTGGTCAAACGCGAGCGAGAACAGGCCCTTGCGCAGACGAAGCGGCATTCTAGCCCCTGCCGTATCGTTTCCTGCAGGTAGGCAGACCCGACACGCATCATAATCCTTACAAGTCCGTCCATCGGGGCGCAGCAACGTGTTGTTGAGGCAGAAACCCCAAAAATCATGCAGCGTCACAAACACCCTTGCACCAAATTCGGCCGCGAGAATTGGCAGACGCACGGAAAGACCCATGAGATTGTGGCAATGCACAACATCAGGACGAAATTCACGTAACACAGCAGAGAAATGCTGATCCACCGCAGGATGCAGGAAATTTAAGTGTTGCGGATCGTAATCCTGCTGCATCGTATTGATGCGGTGCACCTGAACGCCGTCGCGTGTTTCCCGGCAGATCGCGAGATGCTCACCCGGTCCATTCAGGTCGCCGACAAATGCGGCGACCTCATGCCCTTGGGCCAACATTTGGCGTGCCAGTTCATGCGCCACAAGTTCAGCCCCCCCCACAAAGCGGGGGGGGTATACATTGGTGCAAATAAGTATCCGCATTCTTGTATTCCCGCGTCAGTCACGGAAATGTCTAATGATGCCATCAAGCAATTCAGAACTCTGAAACGCCGTGCAATATTCGTAACCAGCAACGCAGTGATTAAAGTGATATCGTTCCTGATAGTTGCATGGAGCGCATGCTGGGTGATTTGCCATGATCGTAGGGTTGGCGCCGGGATGCAGGATGCCCTCTTTCATATCCCGGCTTAACACCAACACGAAGTCATCGCGCAGGAATTGCGCAATATGAGAAGTGAAACTGTCCGTAGTCAGCAAGTTATCCGCGTACTTGATAATACGAAACGTTTCCATCAGGTTAGGCAAACTCTTGGCTTCAACACCGCTCGTCTCATAAGACTGCCACCACGCGCTGTCGTTTTGAATATAGCACGTGAAAAAGTCTCCACCTAAAGCGATGTTAAGAGCTTTATAAAATTGGGGTGAAATCGTCTGGAATGATTTGCCTGTGGGGAAAGCGGCATTGCCGGAATATTGAGTTCGTTCGCTTTCCAACGTCGATGCATCGACAAATTCAGCAAAGATCTGGCGCATCTCTTTTAATGATCGCTTGATCTGAGCCATGAAGGTCAACGGATAGATGCCGTTTTTCAGCGCGAGAGGCAGCCAAACACGATAGCCGATATAGCCAGGCGTCGCCTCTGCCCAATTGTTCCGGTGATAGAGCAGTCGTTCTGAGACGGCCAGTCGAACCCTGCCTGCAAAAGACAGATCAGCCCCATTGCGTGGAAAAGTCTTTTGCTGGTCAAGAGCTTCGACCCAATTCATATACCAGTCACGCCCGATATAAGTTCCCCACCACTGCTTCGAATTTTCCGGGGGCATCGGTGTAAATATCGGACTGATGTGTTCAGGCGGGCGGCCACGATGGATTTTTAGGCCAAAGGGCTCAAAGAATCTAGCAGCCAGATCACCCAGAATAGGCTGCACATGGATAGCACAACCGGGTGCACAAATTTCTACGCCATTGCTCAACAAGGCGTATAATCCGGCCCACAACATCATGTTATCGCCCAGTCCAACGTGTGACAAATCGATCATGCGCAGACGATGGTCGGGGATCAACTGATTACGGAGCGAACGACCTAGCCACTTATAGGGCTTGCTGACCTGTTCAAATGCCTTGACTGCAAAACGGGTTGAACGTCGTTTAGGAGGATGGCGACGCGCTGCGCTGGGCAAAATCGGCAATGGTGCCGGATCTGGGAAATTGCCGCGGTTGAAAGACATCATTTTCTGCGAAAGCATGCCCAGCAGGATTTGCATGCTTTTCAAGTCGTTCAGCGGCACGGAGTTGGTTCCGCGCACGTCCCCGATTTCAAATTGGTCAAAGATCTGTTTCCAAGCCGCGCCAACATCTTGCGCGACGATGTCTTCAACCACGCGACGCGCCTCCGCGCCAAGGCGTCTGCGCTCATCGACATCTTTCAAAAGCTTAACTGCTTCCTTTGCCATGTCCTCAATGGCACCTTGGGGCACGACGATATGCCCCTTTTCGCGGCGCAGATATTCCAAATGCGGCAGATCAAAGAGGATGGTCGGCACGCCATGCGCCCAGACTTCGCCCAATACCATAGGATATCCCTCGAATTCCGAGGTCATGACATGGATCGATGCCTGAGCGATATATTTCGAAACGTTCTTCTGATAGCCGGTGAAATGCACATTTCCTGCGATACCCAAGGCATCTACATATTCACGTGCCCAATCCAGATCCGGCCCTCCCCCTACGATAACCAATCGCGCATCCGGCATCTCGGCCAGCACGAGCGGAAACATCTGAAGAACTTGATCGATGCGCTTTTGGTGCCTCTCGGCGCGAGCAACCCAGATGAGAGTTTTGCCTTCAAGGGGAGCGGTTTCTTTGGGAAGGTGCTCAAAAGTCAGCGGATTATGAACAAGTTTGGCAGGAACACCCCAAGTATCAAACCATGCCTTATCAACATTACTGAGAACCCCCACAAGATCGGCGTTCTTATACCCAAGAAATCTAAGGTAAGCCAAAGAAAGATCATCAACGCTGTTTATGCCGGCGTCAAACGAGTTGTGCCAACCCAAAACAGTTCCAATGCCCAAACTCTTTGCGACCAGAATATCCCAGATCGAAGATATTTCATACCACTGGTTGGTGATGAATAGATCAATTTTTTCTTGGGTAAGAATGTCGGCCAGCGCGCGCCCACGGGGGCGATAATTGTTGTTTGCCATCATCCGCTCAGGGATAATAAAGCGCGGAACATCTTCCCCGTACTCATAGTCATTGAGCGGGTCTGGCGCCTGATCAGTGATCAGGATGACATTGTATCCCATATTTCGCCAAATTTGTATTTGGCGGGCGGTAACTCGCTCGGTTCCACCATTGTTCATCCGCCAATAATAAACCGCAATATTTCGAATTTTCCGTGGCGTCGCAGCAGAAATTTTTTCTTCACTCAGCCGCTTGAAAAACTGAATATCGTTGAAACGCTCCCGACTGGCGTCGAGAATGAATTCCAAGTCAACTTCAGCAAGGCTGGCGGCTGTCTGGCGGCCCTGTTTCTTATGCAAAATGCCATGCATAACGATTTCGCGACGCTCTGCCGAATTGGCGAAGTCTGCCATCACCTGCATCGGATCGACGCCGCGCTGCAATGCAGAAACGTGATGGCGCAAGCCTTCTTCATCCGGCTCACGTCCGAGAACCGTCTGATAAAGCATTCTTACGTAGGCTTCGTGCGAAGGAGTGGAACCCACATCAGCAGTTGCCTTATTCGAAGTCATAGCGAATTAACCCCTTACCAATACTCTTTCACGAGCATCGGGATATGACCGAAACATGCCGAACTGGTCTGTGCCGATCCGTTCAAAGACTGTGTTCTTTAACGCCCGCCCACAGCAGCCAACCGATCGCATAAGCAAAAAACAGCGAGATCAGCACGGTGAGGATCGTTTCCCCGCGCTTGGGAAATTCTGACTTTACCGGCAGGTTAGGATTGACCACCCGGATCAGATAAAGCTGCTTGCGCTTGGCCTCGGCTTTTGCCTGCTCGAACTGTGCCGCCGCAGCAGTATAGGTCTTTGCAACCTGCTCCCGCTGGATAACCAGTTGTTCATAATCACTCAATCGGCTTGCGACCGAATGATCGGGACCGGCAATTTTGCCGCTTTGACCTGCAACCTGACTTTCCAATGCCTGCACTTGCCGCGCCATGGCAATGTATTGCGGGCTGTTATGAGCAACAACCCCCTCCATCGCTTGCAATCGAGCCTTTGCCTGAACGAGATTAGCGGTCAGCGCGGAGACCAGATTAACCTGGGCTTTGCCGGTGCTTTCCGGATCGATATCCGCATTGACGCGCCGATATCCGGTCAGTTTGCCTTGAATGGCAAGCAACTGGCGGCTAGCCTCTTCCAACTCGCGCTGAGAATTGGCAACCTGATCGTTGTAGGTCCGCTGATTGATCAGATTGATCTGCTCTTCACCCATTTGGAGCAGGCTGCGCGCCACTCCATAAGAGTCCTGGGGGCGAAAGGTGCGCACGGTCAAATGGACGATACCGCTGGTGTCGTCCTGCTGCATGTTCACCTGATGACGGTAAAATTTAAGCAAGCGTTCCGGGGTGGGCGTGTTGCTCCACAGACGGCTGATCCAATCAGTTCCTTCACGGCGGAAAATTCCCACGAGATCGTTCTGCGAACGCAGACGCGCAACCGCATCGTGCGAAAGCAGGTATTCCTGAACCATATAAGATTCTGAGGTCGTCGCGGAGGAGCCAAAGCTGAAGCCCAGCAATTGCCCAAAACCACCCGAACTGGATCCACTCTCTGCGTGGCGAACAACGAAATCGGCGCTAGATTCATATTGGTCCGACGCGATCAATCCTTCGTAGAGAGCCACTACCAACGTCGGAAGAATCACAATCGCGAGAAACAGTCGGTTAGCCAGAGCAATCGCCTTGAGCCGCCCTGGCCAAGTTGCTGTTCCTTTGCCTTTTTCCCTTGCCTTAGGGAGCGCTACTCCGTGCACGAAACAACCTTTCGGAAAAACAGTCGGACCATTAGGGAACGTGAATGTGCTTGCGCACGCGCCGAATGGCTAGCAGGCCCCAATAGGAAGAAAAAGCCGCAATTGCCACCACGTAACCGGAATTGATATAAGCTCCTGACGCATTGGTGAACTGGCCATAACGTGCCATTTCGAACACGCTCATCATCGGATTCCATGCCATATAGGGCCGCGTCCAAGCGGGCAGTACCGACATCGTGATGAAGGCGCCGCTGACCGGCAAAGCAAAATAGGAAATGGGGTGAGAGAGGCGTCCCACCAGCGGTATGCGATAGGAATAAGCCCCTACCAAGAGGGACAAGGCAAAAGAATACCAAGAGAACAGACATATCGCGCCCATCAAATACAATGGACGAGCCGGCATCTCGGACACTCCTACCATAATCCCGGCTCCCTGCAGTAGAACAAGGGCGGACAGACATCCAATCGTTTCAACCAGAGATTTGGAAAGCATGATGTCGAAAGGCGTGATCATGCGATGGTAAAGAAGCGCTTCAGAACTGTGCAGCGCGCTTTCGGCACGGTTAAATGTATTACGAAAGATAATATATATGCTATATCCGGTCAGCATGAAAGTATAAGGGCTCATGCCGAAATCGCCATGCGGGCTGACGACGGCGTGCAGCATGCTGACGACCGTAGCCAGCATCATCGGTTCCGCAATAACCCAGAGGTAGCCAATATTGGCGCGACCATAGCGCTGCTGCAGTTCGCGCAAAGCCAGCGCCCGCACCACGGAAGCTTGCGTTGAAAGGCCATCAATCAGGATGTCGAGCCAATGCCGCTGGTGCTGCTCACTCATCGCACTTGCACTCCGCTCATCACATGAGTGTTCCCAGAAAGCTCCATCATACCCTAAGCCCGCTGCACAATCAGGACAAAGCTTGCCAAACCGTCCGATCCGATGACGCGGTCAGCGGGCGGAACAAACGATAGCGGCGCGACCGAATAGCCGGCACCAATCAGTCGCAGCGCCCACTGACCAATTTCATTGCGTGACAGCAGTCCGGTCTCCATCGCCAATGTGCTGCTGACAATGCTCTCATCCGCACGATAGCGTAGGCCCAAAATAGCGACCCCGCCTATCTTTAAGCGGCCCAGCCATGCCGTTACCGCAGCAAAGCGTGTTTCCGGCGTTCCGGCAGGATCATGGTGATCTGGCCAAAGAATAAAGTCGTAAAACAACTCACTGGATGGCTCGGGAAGAGGCAGGGACTTGCCGTGCTCATAGATCATCCCTGCCTCAAGCATGGAGCTTTCCACATCTTTGCCGACCGGACCGAGCAAAAGTCCGTCCAGACCGGGGACCAGCACCTCATAAGCTTGCATCGCTGTGAACGTCACAGATTTACGCCACGCCGCGAGCGCCTGGTCGACATCCTGGATGACAATACCCAACTCTGAGAGCTGCGCAAAAGTACAGTCCTGGGAAACGGGTATGGCTAGGGTCGGTGCGCCATAGTGGATGAGTGCGTTGGCAGGTCTGGTTTCACTCGCCGCCAGTTCAAGCGCCATAATGGAGCGCGGAGGCTCAACATAAATGGATGCGCCATCCTCTGGTTCATCCAGAAATATCTCTACCTTTTCCGCTGATATATCGGAGTTGTCGGTAAAATATCCATAAAATGCGTAATTTACATCGCGCAGCGCCACAAATTTTACAGTTACCGAAAGGTCGGTCGGCTCCTCCGCACCAAGATAGAGGCGCGATCCGGCAACCAATGTCGCATTGCCGCCTGTTGATGGTTTATAGGCATGAACGCGGACAGTCAGTTCGCCTTGGGATGACCGCGCCCCGCTCAGTTTGAGCTGATAACTGGCCTGTCCTGGACGAACCTCTACATAATGCGTGTGAAAGCAATATTGCGGATCAGGAGAGCGTCTATTCCCGCCAAAGCCTTCGATGGCGCTGGCATGATCAAAGAAATAGGAGAAAGGATCAATTTCACGCACATTCAGCGCCTAAGAACCAACATAATATCCTCATAGGCGTTGCCCGCCAAAATCTGGGCAATACTTGTCGCCGTAATACCATTGCGCATATCAATATATGCGAGCGAAAACCCACTCTCCACAATGGTTTTGAGAAATCCTTCGGGATCTCGATAGCGCACGGCCGCAAACTCAAGAATGACCGTACGCAAACGCCCGCTGTTCAACAGGCCTTGCAGCCCGTCCCAAACCTGCTCTTCTGCGCCTTCCACATCGATTTTCGCAAATTCGATGTCTTGCCAGTCGGTCCGGCTGTCCAGCCTAGTAGAAGGAATCCTGACGGCGCCTTCAGGTAGGTGATCTGACAACGGCACCATATGGGCGTTCTTGGGTTCGTCCGGCGGAATGATCAAGGCCATCTCGCGATCATTTTCCGCGCTCAGCGCGACTTGATGCACATCAACCCAGGTGGAAAAGCCATTGGCGGACAAGCTTTTGTGCAAAAGACTGACCAGCCTGGGATTTGGCTCAAATGCATGAACTCTGCCCTTGGCGCCCACCAGTTTGCCCATCAGAAGCGTAAAATAGCCGACATTGGCGCCTATATCGGCAACGACCATGCCCGGTCGTACCAGTTCGGCAATCGCCTCGGTGACCCACATTTCCCAATAGCCATCAAGCATCAAATGGGATGCCAATCCGACATCGCGGGTATCAACAAACATTTTGAAATGGCCCAAAGCCCGGCACAACACCGTATTGTCGCCTAAATAGGCGACCTTGCATAGGCCGCGAATGATCGCCTCATTCGATATGCGATCAGCCCTTGAAAGGCTTGAGATAGAGAAAAAATCAAGCCTCCGACCTGATCCGTACAACGGCAGGGACCGCATGAAACGTACAATATGATTCAGTCGCATAGGAGCCGCATAGCAGCACGGTCCAGTCAGGTAAACGCATACTTGAGGGGGCGGCCAATCGCGCTATAACGCGGGGGCATCGTGCCGATCCCCCCGTCGATTTTTGAAGCGTGACCATGATAGAATTCAGAAATGTCTCCAAAATGTACCAGACCCGCGGGCTGACCAGAAGGGTTTTCAGCGACCTTTCCTTTCGCATTGAGGCGGGTGAGAGCTTGGCCGTATGCGGCGCAAACGGCGCGGGCAAATCGACGCTTTTGCGCTTGATCGCGGGGGTTGAACATCCGAGCTCCGGCCATATTGAGCGCAGCATGAGAACCTCTTGGCCAATTGGTTTTGCCAGTTGCTTTGATCGAACCATGACGGGTGCCGACAATGCGAGATTTATCGCACGCATTTACGAGCATGACGAAGAAGAGGTTCTCAATTACGTTGAAGATTTCGCGCAATTGGGCGTATATCTTCGCCAGCCTGTGAGTACGTATTCTTCAGGCATGGTGTCAAGATTGGCGTTTGGCGTTTCTCTTGCAATTTCATTTGATTGTTATTTGGTGGACGAGGTTGCGGCTGCTGGCGACGTGCGTTTTCGTCGCCGTTGCGAAACAGAATTGATGGCCAGGCGGGACAGCGGGACGCTAATTATGACATCGCACGATCCCTATATGCTTGAGCAATATTGCACCCGCGGAGCAGTTCTTTACAGCGGGGCACTGGTATTTTTCGATACCGTTGCCGAGGCCTGCGAAGTTCATCATTCGCTTCAGATGCGCCAAAATTAGGCGGCGTGTGACGTGCTCCCCTGAAATGTGACCGAAATTTGGTAGAGTCTGGCGCAAGGGTCAGACGGGCATGAAGCGCAGCAGACTCAACGACAAGCAGGTCATTCGGTATCGCTCCATGAGACCGGACGATGCGCCCTTGCGGCAGCGGTAACCGAACTGGCGGCTGAACGTCGCCAGTTCGGTTACCGCCGTCTGGGCTATCTGCTGGCGCGGGAGGGCATGACGCCCAACCACAAGAAACTGCTGCGCATCTACCGCGAAGAAGGGCTGCGGGTGCGTCGCCGTGGCGGGGCCAAGCGAGCGCTCGGCACGCGGGCGCCGATGGTGTTGCAGCATGGACCGAACCCGCCGTGATCGCTCGACTTCGTATCCGACAGTCTGGTCTGCGGTCGGCGCTTCCGCATCCTGTGGGTGGCCGACGACTACACGCGGGAATGCTTGGCGCCGGTGGCAGACACGCCGCTGTCCGGTGCGCGGGTCGCAAAGGAACTGACCTCGTTGGCCAATGCCCGGTTCATCCCGGCCGCTTGCCGGCAAAACTACAACAACGTCAGGCCACACTCGACACCGGGCGGGAAGGCCCCCGCCGAAATCGCCGCCCAATGTGTCTGGGAGCATGCCCCCAGACACGTTGCCATCCCATCAAATAACCATCATGAAAGAGCGAGACTCTATCGCTGTTTAGTCCCATCATGTGATGACGATAAATCTACACCATCACATGCTGTGACTAAACACCTGGTCACCATCAAAAAACAAATCGCCCCAAATGCATGTCGCATCGCGTGCGATCACATGGCATATCAAGTTCGGTAGGAAAGGTTTCTTCGCTATCGACGAACTCACCCATATCTTTTCTAAGCAAAGTTACTTCTATAACATTTGGCAGGGGGATCCCGCCGATAACCGTCCACCCACCATAGTTATTACCATGAACATGAACAATATGGTGAGAAGCTGTCAGGTTATAAAGCGCGTTGCGAACACCTTCCATTTTTTCAGGTTGAGAGATCATATTTATGTCATGAATCTCGAAAACCATTTGTGAAAATTTTCTTAGAATCTCATTGGGAATATTCTGAAGGACTGGCCATTCAGCTCCTTCGATATCACACTTCAACAGCATATTATTTTTATCTTGATGCCCATTGCGGATAATCAAATTTTCCAGTGTCTGGACATTTTCTTCAGCCTTCTCGACACCACCGATCCAAACCGGCTCCCAATGGAACAGAGGGTGCTCGACGGGCAGAGCTGCGATCGTAGGATCGTATTGGTAAATCGGAATGCCGTGCTTTACAATATCCAGATCCCAGGAAACATCATCATTTATTCCCAGAGAATATGCCGCATCAATCCCCGAAAAATGATCAATCATTACGTATCCGCCATCAAAATTGCGGCCAATACGTATTGCATTACTCCCAATTAGCTTTTTGGGCCTGAGCACTCTCAACGTGCTCTTTGCCGCCATATGACCCTCTAAAGACTGATCAATAAACATAAAATACACTTCCAGACATAGTCTCTACCCTCAGGGGATGTTAGCCAACAATCCGGCGATGACAAGATTGAACTTGGCCCACCCTGAACCACCCCGGCTTTCCCGAAGGTATTTTCAATTGCGACACGCAATCGTATCGAGGGTCTCTCTGGTTGCCTAGCAGTTTGCCTCGGTGGGCGGGATGTAGCCGATGGAGCCGAAAAGTCGCCGGTTGTTGTACCAATCGACCCAGCGCAGGGTTGCCATTTCAACCGCAGATACGCCCGGCCATGGCCGTTGCCGCCAGATGGCCTCGGCCTTATAAAGGCCGTTGATCGTCTCGGCCAAAATGTTGCCCTAGCTGTCGCCGACGCTGCCAATCGATGGCGCGAATGCTTCTCCAGCCAGCGCGGTCATCGAGCCAATGCCTGGCATGGTCTGCAAGCGGCGGCCAGCGCGGCCAAGGCGGCAACGTCCTCGCGCGCACGCACCTGTACTGCCTGTTCTTGAAAAGAGCGCGGGGGCAGCAGGTTCAACTCGCGACAAGCCTCCTCGATCAACCGGTCGGTTTCCACCTCATGCGGACGTAGCAGAGGCCTGGCCATCGCGCGGTCTGTGACCCTCAGGCTGACATCCCAGACGGCCATCGCGCCGCCCTTTGCGATCTTGAAATGCCGATGAGATCTTTGGGAGCAAGACGGCCGAAATAGTAGGTCGCGCCAATGCGCGCAAGATAGCCACACATGTGCGCCTCCGTTACGGTTGTAACAGGCGACTGTCAAAAACCCTTGTTTTCGCTGGTTTCCGCGTGATCTTGCGGGAAACTGTGGTGCTGCTGGGGAGGATTGAACTCCCGACCTCAGCCTTACCAAGGATGCGCTCTACCACTGAGCTACAGCAGCACACCACAGTCATCGCCGGTGCGACCAGTGCCGCAGCGGAGGCGCGCTATTGGCCGGGGATCGAGGGAATGTCAAGCGCCCTTGCTGCATTTTTCTGCAAGGGGTGCTTGAAGTCTGGTGCCGCCTTCGCCAAACACGGGGCGCAGGATGAGACAAGACCCATGAGCAACACCGAAAAACCCGCTAATTCCGGCTCTTCGCGCGAAGAGCGCCTCGCGGCCAAGCTGCGCGAGAATCTGCGCCGCCGCAAGGCGCAGAGCCGCGCGATGGAGGATACCCAGACCCAAATCAGCGATTCGCAAGGGTAATGCCCTCGCCCCTGCCCCGCCCGACGCACGCGCAAAATTCCCGCAAATCCTTGCTTCCCATTGTCGCGGCAAAGGGCTAGGGCCGCCGGTAAAGGTGTATTCACGCTGCATTTGAGGGAGTGCCAGAACCGTGCCTCGTCTGATTCTCGTCCGTCATGGTCAAAGCCAATGGAACCTTGAAAACCGCTTCACCGGCTGGTGGGACGTGGATCTTACCGAAAAGGGCGAGGGCGAAGCCCGCGCGGCGGGCGCTCTGCTGAAAGAAAAGGGCATCCTGCCGACGGTGGCCTTTACCTCGGTTCAGACCCGCGCGATCCGCACGCTGCATCTGGCGCTGGAAACGGCGGGCCGGGTGTGGATCCCTGAATATAAGGACTGGCATCTCAATGAACGCCACTATGGCGGGCTGACGGGGCTGGACAAGGCCGAAACGGCGGCCAAGCATGGCGACGAACAGGTCAAGATCTGGCGCCGTTCGTTCGACGTGCCGCCCCCGGTGCTGGAAGACGGCAGCGAATTCGATTTGAAGCAGGACGCGCGCTATGCCGGGATCGACATTCCCAGCACGGAATCGCTCAAACTGACCATCGAGCGCGTGCTGCCCTATTATGAGAGCGCCATCGCGCCGCAACTGGCCAAGGGCGAAACGGTGATCGTGGCCGCCCATGGCAATTCGCTGCGCGCGCTGGTCAAGCATCTGTCGAATATTTCGGATGCGGATATCCTCAATCTGGAGATCCCCACCGGCCAGCCCATCGTCTATGAGCTGGACGACAATCTGAACGCGCTCGAACGCTATTATCTGTCGGAGAGGTAAGACTATGACCCGTCCCGGAGCCCTCGTTTCCATCGTCATGGGCAGCCAGTCGGACTGGCACACCATGAAGAAGGCCGCTGACATCCTGACTCAGCTGGGCGTTGTGCATGATGTGCGGATCGTCTCGGCGCATCGCACGCCCGACCGTCTGATCGATTTTGCCAAGAACGCCGCCAATGAAGGCTTCAAGGTCATCATCGCGGGCGCGGGCGGCGCGGCGCATCTGCCGGGCATGGTCGCCTCGATGACGCATCTGCCGGTGCTGGGCGTTCCGGTTCAATCCAAGGCGCTCTCGGGTCAGGACTCGCTGCTCTCCATCGTCCAGATGCCTGCCGGTGTTCCGGTCGGCACGCTGGCCATCGGCGAGCCGGGCGCGACCAACGCGGGCCTGCTGGCCGCCAAGATCCTGGCCACCAGCGATCCGGCTCTGGCCGAGCGCGTGAAGGAATTCCGCGTGGCGCAGACCGAGAGCGTGGCGGAGCGCCCGGAATAAGGCATGATTGCTCCGGGTGAAACGATCGGCATTCTGGGTGGCGGCCAACTGGGCCGGATGATGGCCTTTGCCGCCGCCCGCCTTGGCTATCGCGTGCATATCTTTGCGCCCGAGGCCGACAGTATCGCGGCTGAGGTCTGCAGCCGCTTTACCTGTGCGGATTATACCGACGAGGCGGCGTTGAAAGCCTTTGCCGCCGATTGCGCGGTCATCACCTATGAGTTTGAAAATGTCCCGGTTGCGCCGCTGGCCGCAGTGGGCGATACGCCCCTGCTGCCCCATCCGCGCGCGCTGGAAACGGCGCAGGACCGCTTGAACGAAAAGCGGTTTGTGAGTGAACTGGGCGGGCGTCCGGCGCCCTTCATGGCGGTTGACGGGGCGCAAGACCTGGCCCGCGCCGTGGCCGCGATCGGCGCGCCGGGGATTTTGAAGACCCGCCGCGATGGCTATGACGGCAAGGGTCAGTGGCGGATCAAGAGCGAGGCCGATCTGGCCGGGCTGGATCTGCCGCCTCAGGCGTTGATCTACGAAGGCTTCGTGACCTTTTTTGGCGAATTTTCCGTGATTCTGGCCCGCGCCGCCGATGGTTCGGTGCAGTTCTGGGACAGCGCGGAAAACGTTCATGTGAACGGTATCCTCGATACCTCGACCGTGCCTGCGGGTCCGGCCATTCTGGCGCAGGTGCCCGAAGCGCGCGCACTGGCGCAGAAGGTGGCCGAGGCGCTTGATTATGTCGGCGTGCTGACGCTGGAGTTTTTCGCCACCGTTGACGGCCCGGTGTTCAACGAAATGGCGCCCCGCGTCCATAATTCGGGCCATTGGACCATCGAGGGCGCGATCACCAGCCAGTTTGAAAACCATATCCGCGCCGTCTCCGGCTTGCCGCTGGGCTTGACCACACTGGCGGTGCCGGGCGCGCGGATGGTCAACCTGATCGGCGACGATGCCCATGACTGGGCCGAAATTCTGGCCGATCCGGCCAACCACCTGCATCTCTATGGCAAGGCGGCGGCGCGGCCCGGGCGCAAGATGGGCCATGTGACCCGCCTGATGCTGGGATAATGACGCGCATCACCCTTGTTGTGGCGCGGGCCGCCAATGGCGTGATCGGCGCAGATGGCACGATGCCATGGCATTTGCCCGCCGACCTGCGCCATTTCAAGGCCAAGACCATGGGGCGGCCGATGGTGATGGGGCGCAAGACCTTTGAAAGCCTGCCCGGCGTGCTGCCCGGCCGCCGCCATATCGTAATGACGCGCGATGCGGGGTGGCAGGCCGACGGGGCCGAGGTCGCGGCCGATCTGTCCGGGGCGCTGGCGCTGGCGGGCGATGTGGCCGAGGTTTGCGTGGTGGGCGGCGGACAGGTCTATGCCCAGTTCATGCCCATCGCCCATCGCATCGAATTGACCGAAATCGAGGCAAGCCCCGAGGGCGACACCCATTTTCCGATGCCCACGGCCCCCGAATGGGTTGAAACCGCCCGCGAAGGGCATCCTGCCCAAGAGGGCAGACCGGCTTTTGCCTTTGTCACGCTGGAAAGGGCGGGATAGGCGCTTTTTTCCATGATCCGTCTCGATTCCCGCCACCCCATTCCCGAAGCCCTGCGCGGCGCGATCATCGCGCTGGGCAATTTCGACGGCTTTCATCTGGGCCATCAGGCCGTGGTGGGCGAGGCCTTGCGCTGGGCCCGCGCCGAGGGGCGGCCCACGATTGTCGCCACGTTCGATCCCCATCCGGTGGAGTTCTTCGCCCCCGGCTCGCCCCCGTTCCGCCTTTCCACGCTGGAGCAGCGCGAG
Source organism: Novosphingobium humi (assembly GCF_028607105.1). GTDB lineage: Bacteria > Pseudomonadota > Alphaproteobacteria > Sphingomonadales > Sphingomonadaceae > Novosphingobium > Novosphingobium humi. The sequence continues at coordinate 3,410,999 of NZ_CP117417.1, forward strand.
GAATGGTTTGCGCAGGCCGGGGCCGATGCCATGCTGGTCTTTGCCTTTGACGCGGCCATGGCGGCCAGCAGCGCCCATGACTGGGTCTATGACGTGCTGGGCCGCCAATTGGGCGCGGCGGGCGTGGTGACGGGCGAGGATTTCACCTTTGGCAAGGGCCGTTCCGGCTCAGTCGATACTTTGCGCGAAATGGGGGCCGAAATCGGCCTTGGCGCGCGGGCGGTAGGCGCGGTGACGGAAGGGGGCGAGATCGTCTCGTCCAGCCGCATCCGCCGGGCCCTGACCTCGGGCGATATTGCGACCGCCACGCGCCTTTTGACGCGGCCCTTTGCCATGCGCGCGGCCGTCCAGCATGGCGACAAGCTGGGCCGGGAAATCGGCTTTCCCACGGCCAATATGGCGCTGGGCGACTATCTGCGGCCCGCCTATGGGATCTATGCGGTGACGGGGCGGTTGGCCGACGGGCGCGTTTTGAAGGGCGCGGCCAATATCGGCATCCGGCCCCATTTCGATCCGCCCAAGGAATTGCTCGAACCGCATTTCTTCGACTTCTCCGGCGACCTCTATGGGCAGGAGATCGAGATCGGGTTTCACGCCTTTCTGCGGGCAGAGGCGAAGTTCGATTCGCTCGATGCGTTGATTGCGCAGATTGGGCGGGATTGTGATGAGGCGCGGAAGGTTTTGGAAGGGGTTTGAGGTTTAGCCAAGTGGCTGGCCTCCGGCAGGTTAAGGGCGGGGGCCCTTAACAATCCCGGTATGGGGTTACGCCATAGGTTGGACGTCGGCTGTTGGCCGCTGCGTGGACATTGAAAGCCTGCGGCGCGGATAAAACAGAACTGGCCGCGCCGCAGGCTTTCATAACATTCCCAACCCCGCCAACCAGGCGCTCCCCATCAATGGGATTGCAAAGGGACGAGTCCCTTTGCCCGCCGGAGGCAAAAACCCTACGAAAACCACAAACAAAAAACCCCCACCCAACCGGGCAGGGGCCTTTTGAAGCCAGAACCTTCGCGCGATTACTGACGCGGCGGGGTCTTGGCCTGCGCCTCGCGGCCATCGCCTTCCGGGGCGGCCACGATGGTGCGGGTCACATCGCCCTTGTTGGCGGTGGCGGTTTTGGGGTCGGCCACGGTCGAGCGGATCGACGCATCTGCGGTGCCCATCTTGGCCACGGCGGCGTTTTCGACGCCGCTGCGCTGGGGCGCGGGGCCGAACATGGCTTCGGTGGTTTCGACCTGACCGGGGCGGGTGTTGGGGCGCGGAGCGCCGGGCTGGGGCGGGGTCAGCGAGAAATCGGGCGGGGCGAACAGCGGCGTCTGGCGCTGGACGGCGAATTCATCGGGGCGCACGCGGTTGAACAGCCCGCCCGCGCCGCAGCCGGAGAGCATCAGGCAGGTGGTGCCGGCCAGCAGGATGGCGGAAATCTTACGCATTGTGGTTCAGTTCTCCGGGGTGGACGGCGCGGCGTCCAACTTGATGTGGCCACGCTTTTTGCCCGAAAGAAAGCTTCGGGCAAGGATAATCAATACGCCGAAGGTGATCGCGACATCGGCGAGGTTGAAGATATAGAAGGGGCGGTACGATCCGATGTGGAGATCGGCGTAATCGACGACAAAGCCCTTGGCCACACGGTCGAGGATATTGCCCAGCGCGCCGCCCAGCACGAGGCCCAGCGGCAGGATTTCACCCAGACGCTTTTCCATGAAGATCCAGATAGCCACGCCCAGCGCAATCGCGCCCGTCATGCCGACCAGCAACCAGCGTTCAAGATCCGATCCCGCCGTCAGCAGGCCCAGCGACACGCCGTAATTTTCCGCCCAAGTGAAGTTGAAAATGGGCAGCAGCACGATCTGTTCGACGCGGGGCAGATCGAGCGGGCCGATCATCGCCCATTTGACGATCTGATCCAGCGCAAACACCGCCCCCGCCAGGCCCAAGCCGAGCAGGCGCGCTTTGACAGGGGAGGTGGGCGCAGGATTCGTCATTCAGCCGCGTCCATGGCCGACACAACCTGATCGCAGCGTGAACACAGGTCGCCGTCCTCGGAGACTTCCGGCAGGTGGCGCCAGCAGCGGCCGCATTTGTGGTGGGTGGTTTTGCCCGTCATTGCCTGCCACATTTCGTCTGGCCTGCTGTCGTCCACGTAACCGTTCACAGATACCTGCGCGGCAATGCAAAGTTCTGCCATATCGACGGAGTTGGCTCGCTTAACCAACTCAGGGTCCTTCTGCTTTACCGCAACGGTCGCTTCAAGTGACGATCCAATAACCTTATCGCGCCGCATAGGCTCGATAACGCTGAGCACATCGCCACGCAATTCGCGCAGATGGCTCCATTTTTGGCTCAGCGAAATACTAGCCCACCCAGCATCCACCACCGGCCATTCCAGCAGATGCACGCTGCCCGCATCGCCAAAGCGCGACTTCCACACTTCCTCGGCCGTGAAGACCAGCACCGGCGCGGCATAGCGGATCAGCGCGTGGAACAGAATGTCCAGCACGGTGCGATAGGCGCGGCGCTTGGTGTCCGTCGGGGCGTCGCAATAGAGCGAATCCTTGCGGATATCGAAGAAGAAGGCCGAGAGGTCTTCGTTGCAGAAATCAACGAGGCTGCGGACATAGGTGTTGAAGTCGAAAGCATCGACCGCCACCTTCAATTCCCCGTCCAGCTTGGCCAGCAGCGCGAGGATATAGCGCTCCAGCTCGGGCATCTCCTCAACCGGCAGCTTTTCGGCATCGGTAAAGCCATCGAGCGCGCCCAGCAGATAGCGGAACGTGTTGCGCAGCTTGCGATACTGATCGGCTACACCTTTAAGGATTTCATCGCCGATGCGGTGATCCTCGGTGTAATCCACCGAGAGCGCCCACAAACGCACGATATCCGCGCCGTAAGTCTCCATGACTTTCAGCGGATCGACCGTGTTGCCCAGCGATTTGGACATTTTCATGCCCTTGGCGTCCATGGTGAAACCGTGGGTCAAAACCGCCTTATAGGGCGCATGACCGCGCGTGGCGCAGGATTCGAGCAAGGAGGACTGGAACCAGCCGCGATGCTGGTCGGACCCTTCGAGATAAAGGTCCGCGCGCGGGCCGCGATAGCCTTCGGGGCGCAGCAGGTCGGGCCAGCGGCCGCTTTCCATCACGAAAGCATGGGTGCTGCCCGAATCGAACCACACGTCGAGAATGTCGGTGACGCGCTCGTAATCCTCGGCGTTATAATCCGCGCCCAGAAATTCCTGCGCGCGCGCCTCGTCCCAAGCGTCCACGCCTTCCTCGCGAATGGCGGCGATGATGCGGGTGTTGACCGCCTTGTCGACCAGATATTCGCCCGTCTTGCGGTTCACAAACAGGGTGATCGGCACGCCCCATGCGCGCTGGCGCGAAAGCACCCAGTCGGGCCGCCCCTCAACCATCGCGCCGATGCGGTTGCGGCCCTTTTCGGGCACGAAACGGGTCTGGGCGATGGCATGTTTGGCGCGCTCGCGCAAAGTATCGGGCGAGAGGATCGTGGCCAGATCGAACATGTCGTCGGCCTCGCTCAGTGGCGCGAGATCCTTGTCCATCGGCACGAACCATTGCGGCGTGCAGCGGAAGATCACCTTGGCCTTGGACCGCCACGAATGCGGATAGGAATGCTTGTAATCGGCGCTGGCCGCCAGCAAACCGCCTTCTTCGCGCAGCGCGGTGCAGATCGGGCCGTCGGGTGCGTTGAACTTGGGGTTGATGACCGACCCTTCGCCCCCCAGCCACGGCCAGTCGGCGCGATATTTGCCGTCGCCCTCAACCGCAAAGACCGGATTGATCTTGTTGGCCTTGCACAGCAAAAAGTCGTCCTCGCCGTGATCGGGCGCCATATGGACAAAGCCGGTGCCCGATTCGACGGTGACGAAATCGCCGGCCAGCAGCGGGCGCAGCTTGGTGAAAAACTCGGATTCGGGGAACCGCGCGGCCATCGGGTGGCGCGCCTTGGCCCCGTTCAGAGCCGGCCCCTTCACATACATCAGGAAGTCATAGCCGTCCTCGTCGATGCGCTTCAAAAACGCCTCGATCAGGGGCTCGGCAATCAGATATTTCTGATCACCCACGCGGATCTGCGAATAATCGATCGCGCGGCCAAAGGCCAAAGCCTGATTGGTCGGGATGGTCCATGGCGTGGTGGTCCAGATCACCACCTTGGTGCCGACCAGTTCGGGCGCGGCGGGCACTTCGACCAGCTCGAAGGCCACATCGACCTGCGTGCTGGTGATGTCCTCATACTCGACCTCGGCCTCGGCCAAGGCGGTCTTTTCAACCGGGCTCCACATCACCGGCTTGGCGCCGCGATAGAGCTGGCCCGATTGGGCAAACTTCAAAAGCTCGCCAACGATGGTCGCCTCGGCCTGAAAATCCATGGTCAGATAGGGATTGTCCCAATCGCCATTGACGCCCAGACGCTTCAGCTGCTCGCGCTGGGCATTCACCCATGTCTGCGCATAGGCGCGGCATTCGGCGCGGAATTCGCGCGGGGGCACCTCGTCCTTGTTCTTCTTCTTCTTGCGATATTCTTCCTCGACCTTCCACTCGATGGGCAGGCCGTGGCAATCCCAACCCGGCACATAAGGCGCGTCCAGACCCTTCAGGCTCTGGGTGCGGACCACCATGTCTTTCAGGATATGATTGACCGCATGGCCCACGTGAATATTGCCATTCGCATAGGGCGGACCATCGTGCAGAATGAACTTCTCACGCCCCGCACGCGCATCGCGCAAACGGCGGTAAAGGTCCTGCTCCTGCCACCCCTTCAAAATGCCCGGCTCCTTCTGCGGAAGGCCGGCCTTCATGGGGAAATCAGTCTTCGGCAGGAAGACGGTGGGTCGAAAATCGCGTTTCTCGGTCATGACGCGCCGTGCCTTAGCGATTCGGGGGGTGTTTCGCAAATAATCATGCGGGGGAATGCGTTTTGTCTTTTGCCTCCGGCGGGCAAAGGGACTTGTCCCTTTGCAATCCCATTGTGGGGGTGGCGCGTCGTTGGCGGGGGTGGGGGTATATGATGAAAGCCTGCGGCGCGGTGAACTCATGCCTGTCTGCGCAGCAGGCTTTAAAATCTCAAACGCCGCGTCCGACACTTAACGTCGAACCCGTGGCGCAACGCAGACAGTCAAGGGAGCGCGAGGGTCTAGACCCTCACATTTCAACTCTCTTCCAAAACCTCAACCCTGCTCGCCAGCAATTTATCAATCTTGCGCCGATCCATATCGACGATCTCCCAACGCCAGCCCTGATCCACAAAGTGATCGCCCTCCTTGGGCAAACGCTTCAAAATCGACAGGGCATAGCCCGCAACGGTGGCATAATCGCGCGTTTCGGGCACTTCGATGCCAAAGCGGTCGCCCAGCGAATCGGCGGGCAGGGCGCCCGAAATCAGCAGCGAGCCATCCTCACGCGTGACCACCAGCGGGCTGTCACCTTCGTCCTGATAGGAGGCGAAATGGCCCGCAATGGCCGAGAGCAGATCGGCGGGGGTGACGATGCCTTCGAGATGGCCATATTCGTCATGCACCAGCGCCATCGACAGGCCCGAATTTTGCAGCACGCGCAGCGCGTCCATCGCGTCGATCTGATCGGGCACGATTTCGGCCTTGTGAATCAGGCTTTCCAGATCGAGCGGCCCGCCCGCCAGCAATTGCGCCAATACCTCGCGCACCTTGATCACGCCCACGATATTGTCGACCGCGCCATCGGTCACGGGCAGCAACGAATGCGGGCTTTCGGCAATGGCCACCCGCACGTCCGATTCGCTGGCCCCGCGCTCGATCCAGTCGATCTCGGTGCGCGGGGTCATCACCTCGCGCACGGGGCGCTCGGCCAAACGCATGATGCCGGTCATGATCGCGCGCTCCCCCTCCTCGATCACGCCCGAACGCGTGGCCTCGGCAAAGACGAGGTGGATTTCCTCGGCGGTCACCTGCTGCTCCTCGCCGGTTTTCACCCCGATCAGGCCAAGGATCGCATCGGAGGACACGCGCAGCAGCCAGACCAGCGGTGCCGTGGCCCGCGCCATCATCGCCATGGGCGGCGAGGCGATGATCGCGATCCGCTCGGCATGGGCCAGCGCCACCTGTTTGGGCACCAGTTCACCGATGATCAGGCTGACAAAGGTGGTCAGCCCCAGCACCAGCACGCTGGCCAGACGGTCGGCATAGGCCAGCGGGATGCCCCAATGCGCAATGCGTTCGGCCACAGGGGTCGACAGGCTGGCCTCGGAAAAGGCGCCCGTGACCACGGCGACCAGCGTGATGCCGATCTGCGCGGTGGAAAGCAGCTTGCCCGGATCGGCTGTCAGGTCGAGCGCGGCCCTTGCCCCCCGGTTGCCGCGATCGGCCAGCACGCGCAATTTTGCCGTGCGCGCCGAAACAATTGCCAGCTCCGACATGGCAAACACGCCATTGAGGACAATAAGCCCGCCAATGACAAGTACATCTATCCAGGGAAAGGGTGTCACATGACCATCCCTAGCAGCTTTGTTCGCAAAGGCGAAGGGGGCGCACGAAAAGCCTGACAAACAAATGCCGATACAAATCTGTTACAAATCCTTGGCGGGCGCTGTTCAGCAATGCTAGATTCAGCCGTCCCGGCCCAAACGCGGCCCATAGGGACAGCATTGGCCGCCATGCGCGGCCAGTCAACCATGGAGAGATTTTCATGACCAAAGCACGCCTTGCCACCGCCGGGATCGCCGTTGCCGCGCTGCTGGCCACCTCAGGCTGCGTGACCGATCCCAACACCGGCCAGCAGAAAGTGTCGCGCACGGCCATCGGCGCGGGCGCGGGCGCGCTGGGCGGCATGTTGCTGGGCGGGCTGATCGGGGGCGGCACAGGCCGCATCATCGGCGCAGGGATCGGCGGCGTCGCGGGCGGCGCCATCGGCTATGAACGCGACAAGCAGATCAAGCAATTGCGCGAACAGACGGCGGGCACCGGGGTGGACATCCGCCCGTCCGACGATGGCCGCTCGATCATGCTCAGCCTGCCCGATGGCGTGACCTTCGACACCGGCTCCTATATGCTCCAGCCGCATTTCCGCCCCACGCTGGACAAGATCGCCCAGAGCCTGAAGGATTATCCCAACAGCCTGATCGACGTTTACGGCCACACCGATTCCACCGGCAGCGCCCAGTTGAACCAGACCCTGTCGGAAAATCGCGCGCGCACGGTGGGCGATTACCTCTCGATGCAGGGCGTCTCGCAGGCGCGCATCCGCACCCAGGGCTATGGCGCGACCATGCCGGTGGCCGACAATGCCACGCCCGAGGGCCGCGCGAAGAACCGCCGCGTGGAAATCAAGATCGTGCCGATCACGCAGGAACAGGTGAACGCCGCGCGCGGTCAGTAAACGGGAATTTGGGCGGCGGGATTATCCTGCCGCCCGCACCGTCACGTTCAGGCCCGTCTCGGGCGTATAATCCAGCCGGTTATAGCTGGGCAATGTGGCCCGCGTGCGCTCTGACAGAGTGCCCGCGCCGATGATGCGGATCGGGCCGTTTTCGGTTTCGACATTCAGGTCGAAGGGGTCATGCACATGGCCCGAGAGCACCGCGCTCACCCCCGCGCCAGCCAGCGCCGAGAGCGCCCGCCGCCCGCCTCGCGTCGAACCCGTGCCATGCGTATCGGCATCGACCAGAGGATGATGGCAGGCCGCAAGCTTCAGCCCCTGTGCGCCCTCCAGACGGCGCAGCGCCGCCGCGAGGGCAGGCTGTTTCACGCAGCCCTTCGACCAGTTGATCCGCCATTGCGCCGGCGTCACCGTGGGCAGCGAGGCCAGCGTCACATCGCCCAGCGAGAGATCCGAATGCGCCCGCGTCCGCAAGGCCTCAAACCGGGCAAAGGGGCGGCGCAACCGGCTTATCATTTCCCAGTAATAGGGCATGTCGTGGTTGCCCGGCTCGATGCTGACCGGCACGCCAAGGCCGAGCAGATAATCCCCCGCCGCATCAAATTCGCGCACTGTGCCGCGCATCGTCAGATCGCCGGTGCAGATGACCGCATCGGGCTGTTCCCGCGCGATCTCCTGTTTCAGCCAGTCGAGCGCGGCGCGGTCCTCGGCGCCGAAATGCAGGTCGGAGATGTGGAACAGCATGGCCATGGGGGAGGGATTAGAAGAAGATGATGCGAGGGACTAGTCCCTCGCGCTCCCATTATTGTCTGCGTTGCGCCAAGGGTTCGGCGAAAGGGTGTCGGACGCAACATATAAAATAAAGCCTGCGGCGCCTTTGAGAGCAATCTCCCCGCGCCGCAGGCCTTCATTTCATCGCCCGATCCGCATCGCTGCAAACCGCGCGCAACCCATTAACGGGATTGCAAAGGGACCGAATCCCTTTGCCCGCCGGAGGCAAAAAACCTTAGGCCAACAGACCTTCGGCCGCGATCTTTTCCTTCCACACCTTGGGGGCAAGCTGGTGAACGTTCTTGCCCTCGGAATCGACGGCCACGGTCACCGGCATATCCTCAACGGTGAATTCATAGATCGCCTCCATGCCCAGATCGGCAAAGCCCACGACCTTGGATTCCTTGATCGCGCGGGCAACCAGATAGGCCGCGCCGCCCACCGCCATCAGATAGGCCGATTTGTGGTTGGCGATGGATTCGGTGGCCTTGGGGCCGCGCTCGGCCTTGCCCACGCTGGCCAGCAGGCCGAGGTCGAGCATGAGGTCGGAGAAGCTGTCCATACGGGTGGCGGTGGTAGGGCCGGCGGGGCCGACGACTTCTTCGCGCACCGGATCGACGGGGCCGACGTAATAGATCACGCGGCCCTTGAAATCGACGGGCAGTTCCTCGCCCTTGGCCAGCATGTCCTTGATGCGCTTGTGCGCAGCATCGCGGCCGGTCAGCATCTTGCCGTTGAGCAGCAGGCGGTCGCCCTGCTTCCAGCTCTGCACTTCCTCGGCCGTCAGCGTGTCGAGATTGACGCGCTTGGCCGCCGCATCGGGGGTCCAGTGAACCTGCGGCCACTGATCCAGCTTGGGCGTTTCGAGATAGGACGGACCAGAACCGTCCAGCGTGAAATGAGCGTGGCGTGTGGCGGCGCAGTTGGGGATCATGGCAACCGGCTTGCCCGCCGCGTGGCAGGGGGCGTCCATGATCTTGACGTCAAGGATCGTGGCCAGACCGCCCAGACCCTGCGCACCGATGCCCAGCGCGTTGACCTTGTCGAAGATCTCGATGCGCAGGGCCTCAAGATCATTCTGCGGCCCGCGCTGCTTGAGCTGAGCCATGTCGATCTGTTCCATCAACGCCTTCTTGGCCAGCAGCACGCAATGTTCCGCCGTGCCGCCGATGCCGATGCCCAGCATACCCGGCGGACACCAGCCCGCGCCCATCTGCGGCAGCATTTCCAGAACCCAGTCAACGATCGAATCGGACGGGTTCATCATCTTGAACTTCGACTTGTTTTCGCTGCCGCCGCCCTTGGCCGCCACGTCCACATGGATCTTGCTGCCCTTGACCATGTCGACATGCAGAACACAGGGCGTGTTGTCGCGCGTGTTGCGGCGGGTAAAGGCCGGATCGGCCAGCACCGAGGCGCGCAGCTTGTTGTCCGGGTTGTTATAGGCGCGGCGCACGCCTTCATCGACAACTTCCTGCAGGCTCATCTCGGATTCCAGAATGCAGTTCTGGCCCCATTGGATGAAGACGTTGACGATGCCGGTGTCCTGACAGATCGGGCGGTGGCCTTCGGCGCACATGCGGCTGTTGGTCAGGATCTGGGCGATGGCGTCCTTGGCGGCGGGGCCCTGTTCGGCCTCGTATGCGTCGCCCAAGGCGCGGATATAGTCCATCGGGTGATAGTAGCTGATATATTGCAGCGCATCGGCCACGCTGTCGATCAGATCCTGTTCCTTGATGGTCACCAATTCGGCCATGGGGCGCTCCTTCGCTCTGGGCCTTGGGCCGCAAGGGAAGGGGGCCAAGGCGCATTCGTATGATCGGTTGGGGCGGTCCATAGGCATGATTGCCCCCCTTCGCCAAGGGTAAAGCGGCGGTTATGACAAAAGTCGGTGCCGCTTGTGGTGAAATTGCCCGGATTCCCGTGTCAAAGCGCTTGGCTTTGGCGGGGCGTTTGCCCTAGAAGCGCGCGCGATAAATGAACACAGGTCTGGCCTATTGCATTACTGTGTTATGTATGTAATACGGCCTTGGTCAAGGATTGTGATGGCATGAGCGAAATCCACTACGCACCCCAAGGCGCCGAGGCAGGCACCGCCCGCCGCGCCATGATCGACAGCCAGCTGCGCACTTGCGGCGTGAATGAGCCGTGGGTGCTGTCGGCTCTGGCCAGTGTTGCGCGTGAGGATTACGTGCCCGCCGCCCAGCGCAGCGCCGCCTATATCGACCGCGCCGTGCCGCTGGGCAATGGCCGCGCGCTGCCCGCGCCGCTGTTCCATGGCAAGGTGCTGGGCGCCGCCGAACCCACCGATCAGGACAAGGTTCTGGTCGTGACGGCCGGCAGCGATTACCTCGCCGCCGTGGTCGCGCGCCTTGCGGGCAGCGTGGACAAGGTGGACGCCGCCGATCTGGCCAAGGGTCTGCCGGGCAACGGTTATTCGCTGATCCTGATCGACGGCGCGGCGGGCGAAGTGCCGTCGGTGCTGACCGATGCGCTGGCCGCCGATGGCCGCATCGTGACCGGTCTGGTTGACAAGAATGTCACGCGTCTGGCGCTGGGCCGCAAGGTGGCGGGCGCCGTTTCCTATATCACGCTGGCCGATCTTGGCATTCCCGCGATTGCCGAACTGGCCGCGCCCAAACACTGGAGTTTCTGATGATCGATGGCCGGGTAACGCGCAAGCTTCTGCTTTTGGGATACCCGGCCATGGTTCTTGTGGCGCCGATGCTCCATGCCGAGGATCTGCGCAGCGCGCTGGCCGCAACCTATGCCAGCAATCCCACCTTGCTGGGCGCGCGCGAGCAATTGCGCGCCGCGGACGCGGGCGTGCCGCTGGCGCGGGCCGATGGCCTGCCTTCGCTGAGCGCCACAGCCAATGAAACCGAATATGTCCGCCAAAATACCGCTTCGACCACCGATATGCCGCGCATGGTCACGGCGGTCGGCACGCTGACGGTTCCGCTCTACAGCGGGGGCGGGGTCAAAAATGCGATCCGCGCCGCCGATACGCGGGTGATCGCCGGGCGCAACGATCTGCGCTCCACCGAGGCCAGCGTGTTCACGCAGGCCGTCACCGCCTATCTGGACGTGATCCGCACCGAGGCCATCGTGCGCCTGAACCAGGCGCAGGTGCAAACGCTCTCCACCAACCTCAAGGCCACCAGCGACCGGTTTCAGATCGGCGATGTGACCAAGACCGATGTGGCGCAGTCGCAATCGCGTCTGGCCGTGGCGCAGGGCAATCTGCGCAGCGCCGAGGCCAGTCTGGTGCAGGCGCGCGAGACCTATATCCAGATCATCGGCCATGAGGCGGGCGAATTGACCCCGCCGCCGCCTTTGCCCGCCTTGCCCGCCACGCCCGATGATGCGGTCAGTCTGGCGCTGGAGGCCAACCCCGATCTGGCCGCCGCGCGCGAACGCAGCAAGGCGGCGGGCTTTGACAGCGATGTGGCCCGCGCCGCGCGCCTGCCCAAGGTCAGCATGATCGCCAATGGCAATTATACCGACTATCTGGGCCAACTGGCGCTGCGCGGCGATTTTCCTTTCCCCATTGCGCAATCGGCCGCCACCGCCGATGTCAGCATCCGCGCCACGATCCCGCTCTATCAGGGCGGGCGGCCCAGCGCCCAGATCAAGCAGGCGCAGGCCCGCGAAGGGCAGGCGCTGGACACCGAAATCGCCACCGAGCGGCAAGTGATCGCCAATGTGCGCGCCTCTTTTTCGAATTACCGCGCCGCCAATGAAATCATCGCCGCCAGCCAGACGGCGGTGGAGGCCGCCGAGCTTTCGCTGCGCGGGGTGAAGGCGGAGAACAGCGTGGGCAACCGCACCGTGCTGGATATTCTCAACGCCGAGCAGGAGCTGATCAACGCGCAGGTGCAATTGGTGACTGCGCGGCGCAATGCCTATGTTGCGGGCTTCTCGCTGCTCTCGGCCATGGGCCGGGTTTCGGGCAAGGATCTGGGGCTGGATGCGGGGACGCTCTATGATCCGGAAATCCACTATCGCGATGCGCGCGGAACCCTGAGCGACTGGGGCGTGGACAAGGTGCAGGGCGCGGGCCAGCCCACGCGCACCGTTGACACACCTGCCCAGAACGGTTCAACATTCGGCGATTGAGGGCCGTTTTCGGCAATAATGCGATTATCAGGGGCACATGGAATGCGCGCACAGGGCGAACCTTCAGTCGAGGAAATCCTTGATTCGATTAAAAAAGTGATCGCGCGCGACAATCGTGTCCCTGCGGGCGCGCCGCGTTTGAATCTGGCCGAATCGCATGATGACGATGTGCTCGATCTCGCTGATTCGGATCAGTATTTTCACGAGGAACCCGCCCCGACAGGCCCCGCTGCCGACCTGATCAGCGAGCCGGCGATCTCCTCGATGCGCGAATCTCTGGCCGCTCTGGCCATGATGTCGCAGCCCAGCAGCCGCCCCCAGATCGTGCGCAGCGGCGAAACCTCGCTCGAAGGGCTGGTGGCCGATCTGCTCAAGCCCGCGCTGCGCGAATGGCTGGACCAGAACCTGCCCGCGATGGTCGAACGCATGGTCGCCGCCGAAATCGCCAGGATTGTCGGCAAGAAGGGCTAATATCTAGCCCTTCCGCCTTTGTCCTGATAGGACAAGGGCATGGCCAAACCTGATCCCGCGCTGCTCGATCCCGCCGGTTACCCGCATATGTGCGAGGTGACGACCCGTTATGCCGATCTGGACCCGAACAACCACATCAACAATGTGGCGATGGCGGCGATCATCGAGGACGCCCGCGTGCGTTTCCATATGGCCAGCGGCTTTGCCAAGGCGATCCCGGCGGGCGCGCAGACGATGGTCGTCTCGCTGACCATCGATTATCTGGCGCAGGCCCATTATCCCCATCCGCTGGTGATCCATTCGGGCCTTTCGGCGGTGGGCGAACGCAGCCTCCGCCTGCGCCATCTGCTGACGCAAGATGGCCGCCCGGTGGCGCTGGCCGAGGCGGTGGCGGTGCATGTGGTGGACGGCAAGGCCGCGCCTCTGCCCGAAGGTCTGCGCGAGACAATCGAGGCGTGGAAATGTCGGTAAAACCGGATGAGATCGCATTGGCGCAGGCTGCCTTGGCCAAGGCAGGGGCCGCCGCGCCGGGGGGCGTTCAGCGCCACATCTTCCTCTGCGCCGAGCCGCAAAAGGGCGAATGCTGCACCCCGGCGGTGGGCAGCAAGGCTTGGGCCTATCTCAAAAAGCGGGTCAAACAACTGGGCCTGACCGAGGCGGGCGTGATGCGCAGCAAGGCCGACTGCCTTCGCGTATGCTTTGCCGGGCCCGTGGCGGTCGTCTATCCCGATGGCGTCTGGTATCATTCCTGCACCGAGGAGGTGCTCGAACGCATCCTTCAGGAGCATATCATCGGCGGCGTGCCGGTCGAGGATTACCGGCTCAGGTCCTGATCGTCCTTCGGGCCTTCGCTCACTTCCTCGTCATGCCCGCTGGCGCTGGAAAGAAACACCAGCCCCATCAGCGCCGACATCAGCAGCATCGCAAAAGACACGCCTATGGCCACCGCAATGTAGAAATGCGGGCTGACCATCCCCTCCTGTTTGTACAGAACGCTCAGCGCGCCGATCACCGTCGTCATCGTCACCAGAAACATCCAGCGCATGATGCGGCGAAACCGCGCCCATGCGGCCGCCGCCGTGGCCGTGTCGGAAAAGGGAGATCGGTTGGTCATCGCGCGCCTTCATGCGCCTTTGCCCGCCATGTTTCAAGCGGCGTGCAAGAGCGTGGCGCATGGGTGACAGTTAACGCCCCATGCGCCAAAACCCGCGCAATTCCCCACTTTCCATGGGGTGAGGCCTATGTCATACTCATACAAATAGACAAAAACCCGCCAAAAGGGGGAGATGGAGGAACTATGTCGATTGCTCGTCTGATCGAAGGCCGCAACGTCAATATCGTCGGCTGCACCGTCTCGATGAAAGTGCGCGATGCCATCGCTTTGCTGGCGGAAAAGAGGATCGGCGCGATCCCTGTGCTCGATGGCCATGCCATCGCCGGGATCTTTTCCGAACGCGATGTGATTTCGCGCCTCAATGAACATGGCCCGGCCTTGTTCGACATGCTGGTGGGTCAGGTGATGACCTCGCCCGCGATCACGGTCGACCCGGAAACCTCGGCGCTTGAGGCACTTGGCCTGATGACCCGCCGCCGCATCCGCCATCTGCCGGTGCTGCGCGAAGGGCGGATGGTCGATTTCATCTCCATCGGCGACCTTGTGAAATACCGGATCGACCGGATTCAGGGCGAGGCCGATGCCCTGCGCGATTACATCCAGATGGCCTGACCCCTTGCCTTCTGGATTGATGGGTGCGCGCCCGCCTTGCGAGTGGACGGGCGCGCGCCTACATTGCGATCATGACTGACACCGCCACCATCACGCTAAGCCCCTCCGCCGCCGCCCGAGTCGCGTGGATCGCGCAGAAACAGGGCAAACCGGCCATGCTGCGCCTTGCCGTCGAAGGGGGCGGATGCTCGGGCTTCCAATATCGCTATGGCCTGGCCGAAAGCGTCGAGGCCGATGACACGGTGGTCGAAACCGACGGCGTCAAGCTGGTCGTTGATTCGGTCAGCCTCGATCTCGTTTCGGGCTGCGTGGTCGATTATGTCGAGTCGCTGGGCGGGGCGGCGTTCAAGGTTGAAAATCCCAATGCCGTGGCGGGATGTGGGTGCGGATCTTCGTTTGCGGTTTGAGGTTAGGGGTTAAGAGTTAGAGGTGCCTCCGGCGGGCAAAGGGTCTCGACCCTTTGCAATCCCCATAAGGGGGTAACGCAGAGTCGGCATCGGAGCACCACGCGGCGAAGCCGCTTTCAATTATTGCCTCCGGCGGTAAGAGAAGGTGACATTGCCATCGGCACCATCCCAGTCATGGGATTGCAAAGGGACCAAGTCCCTTTGCCCGCCGGAGGCACCTGAAACTTCTCTTCCCAAGGACGCACCCCGCCCATGAAAATCGCCAGCTTCAACATCAACGGCATCAAGGCCCGCCTGCCGCGCCTGCTGGAGTGGCTGGAGGAAACGCAGCCTGATGTCGCCTGCCTTCAGGAGATCAAGACGCAGGACGAGGGCTTTCCGGCCGATGAGTTTGAAAAGATCGGCTATCAGGCGATCTGGCACGGGCAGAAGAGCTTTAACGGCGTGGCGATCCTGGCGCGGGGCGAGAAGCCGGTTGAAATCCAGCGCGGCCTTGCGGGCGAGCCTGAGGACGATCACAGCCGCTATATCGAGGCCGAGGTGCGGGGCGTTCGGATCGCGGGTATCTATCTGCCCAATGGCAATCCGCAGCCCGGCCCCAAATTCGACTATAAATTGCGCTGGATGGAGCGTCTGCGCGCGCGGATGGCGGAATTGAAGGCGCTGGAAATTCCCGCCATCGTCACCGGCGATTTCAACGTCATCCCCACCGACGCCGACATCTGGAACCCCAAGGCGATGGCGGACGATGCGCTGATGCAGCCCGAGTCGCGCGATGCCTATCTTCGCCTGTTGAACGACGGCTGGACCGATGCCATCGCCACCCATAACCCCAATGGCGGCGTGTGGACCTATTGGGACTATCAGGCGGGCGCATGGCAGAAGGACCATGGTTTCCGCATTGACCACGCGCTGCTTTCGCCCGAATTGGCGGACCGGCTGGTGGCCTGCGGGGTGGACAAGGCGCATCGCGGCCGGGAAAAGGCCAGCGACCATGCGCCCGTCTGGGTCGAAATCCGCGATTAATTACCGGGGGCAGGGGGGCCGTGCTGCGCGGCCTCCGCTTTGGCTTTCGCTTCGGCTTCTTCCTGCTTCTTCTTGCGGGCGAAATAGGCCTTTTCCTCGTCCTCCACATCGGACTGGGTGCGGGCGGCCTCGGCATCGATCTTGCCAAGGCGCTTTTCGCGCTCGGCCTCGATCATCTTGGAAAACTGCACATCGCTCGACTGCTTGCGCTCGGCATAGGCGTTCTTGATGAATTGCGAGACGCAGCCCGTCTGCCCGCCCGCGCCCACCGGCGAACAGCTCTGGGGGCCGGTGGCGCCCACGCGTTCATAGGCGATCACCTTGTTGTTCCACGATTCGTTCTTGGGGCCGCCGGTGTTCTCGCGGAAAGGCTCAGGGATACGATAGCGTTCGCTCTCGGCCTTGCGGGCGCAGACGGTGATTTCATCGCCCTTGCCCTGCGGACAGACATCGTCACCAAAGATGATGACCATATTGACCCGCTCGCCCCCCGGCGCGGTGATCTGCGTGCCGGTCGGCTGGGCCTGCGCGGCGTTCTGTTGGGCGGCAAGGGCAGGAGCAGCCATGCTCAAAACCGCAGAGAGGGTGAGAATCGGGCGAAACATGGCAACAGGCTCCTCATGCGTTTGGCGGCATTATAGGCTGCCCCGGCCCTTGGCGATAGCGGGTGAATGCTAGCTGAAGTTAGCCATCCCCGGCTTGAGCCAGAACAATTTAGATACGTTCCGACAGTTTGATCGCCAGACGGCACCCCAGCCGGATCGCCCCGGACAGCAGCGGATAGGCCGGCGCGCGCTCGGCCCCGTTGGCAAGGGCGGTGTCGCGGTGTTCGCGCTCGTCATCGCGCGCCTTTTCGATCAGGCCCGCCAGTTCGGGGTCCTCATCGCCCAGCTCTGCCAATTGCTCGGTATAGTGCTTGTCGATCTCGGTCTCGATGGCGGCGGTGCATGCCATCGCCGCCTCCGGCCCGATCAACGCTGTGGCCGCGCCCAGCGCAAAGCCCGCGACATGCCAGATCGGCTGCAGCGCCGTGGGCCGCCCCTGCCTTTCGACGATCAGCCGGTCGAACCATGCGCGATGGTCCACTTCCTGCGCTTCCATCTCGCGGATCTTGGCCGAATGCGGGCCGCGATCGCCCATCACCGCCAGTTGTCCGGCATAGATGCGCACCGCGCCATATTCGCCCGCCTGATCAACGCGCACCATCCGCTTTACGCGCTCTGAAACCGCCATCTCAACGCTCCTTGCGTGCCATCAGCGCAAAAACCAGCAGCGCCGCAGCGCCCGAAATCAGGAAGTCATACCCGGCCATCGAAATGCCCATCAGCTTCCACTGCACCACATCGCAGCGGATGACGGGCGCGGCCATGATCGCGGCCAAGGGATCGCCGCCATTGGAAAAGCTGACCGTGGTGGTGCATTCGGTCAGGCCCTTCCACCAGCCATATTCGACGCCTGCATGGTATCCGCCGATCGCCGCCGCCGCCGCGATGGCCAGGCCCGAGAGCGCCGTGAACAACCGCTTCATGGGCAGCACAAAAGCCGCCACCGCCAGCCCCAGCGCGGCAAAATGGGCATAGCGCTGCCACCAGCACATCTCGCAGGGCACAAGCCCGCCGATATACTGAAACCCATAGGCCCCGCCCAGCAGCGCCAAAGGCACCGCCAGAGCGACCAGATTTGCCCGGTTTAAACCAGCGCTCAGATTCTTCATCTCACTTGCCCTTTACCGCCAGCGTCGCCGTGCGGTTGATCGTCTGCAGCGCATACCACAGCTGGAAATCCTTGATGCCCTTGGCGGTCAATTCCTCGGGCGTCATTTTGAAGCGGGGATCGGGGTTGTTGTCCTTCTCCAGCTTCTTGTCATCCACGCCCTTTTCATTGACCAGATGGCGGCGCAGATCGCTCTCGCGCAGGGCCTTTTCGCTGCGCTTGCGTGCGTCGGGGTCCGAAATCTGGGGCACGCGGATGTCGGGCTCGATCCCGCCTTCCTGCACGCTGCGGCCCGAAGGGGTGTAATAACGCGCCGTGGTCAGCTTCACCGCATGGGCGCTGTCGATGGGGATCATCGTCTGCACGCTGCCCTTGCCGAAACTGCGCTCGCCCATAATGAGGGCGCGGTGCTGATCCTGCAGCGCGCCTGCGACGATTTCCGAGGCGCTGGCAGAACCCGCATCGATCAGCACGATCACCGGCAGCCCCTTGACCAGATCGCCGGGGAAATAGGTTTCGGCGCGATAGACGGCATTCTCGCCCGCCTGACGCCCGCGCTGCGAGACCACCACGCCACCGCTCAGGAACAGGTCGGACAGGGCCACCGCCTCGTCCAGCTCACCGCCCGGATTCGAGCGCAGATCCAGCACCACGCCGGTCAGATGGTTGCCCGAAGCCGCGCGCTGCTTCTGGATCTGTTCAAAGACCAGACGGCCCACATCATGGCTGAATTCATTGACGGTCACGACCGCCACATTGCCCTCCAGCTTGCTCGTCACCGGTTCGAGCGTGATCACCGCGCGGGTCAGCGTCAGGTCAAACGGTTCCTCGCGGCCGGGGCGATAGATCGTCAGCTTGATCTGCGTGCCTGCCGGCCCGCGCATCTTGGCCACGGCATCGTCAAGATCGCCGTCCACAATGAACTTGCCGTCCAGATGGGTGATATAGTCGCCCGCCTTGACGCCCGCCTGCTCGGCCGGGCTGCCGCGCATCGGGCTGACCACCTTGACCGCGCCATCCTCCTGCACCACCGAAATGCCAAGCCCCGCATAGCCCCCGTCAATCATCGTGCGCAGCCGCTCAAGGCTGGCACCATCCAGATAGGAGGAATGCGGGTCGAGGCTGGAGAGCATGCCGTCAATGGCGCCCTTCACCAGTTTATCGTCATCGGTCGGATCGACATAATGCGCCTTGATCAGGCTATAGACCGTATAGAGGCGAGCAAATTGCGGCGCCACCCGGCCATCGACCGCGGCCAGACCCGCCGTGCCCACAGGCACCATCGCCACCGCCCCCAGCAAAAGTCCGGCGCGGGCAAGAGTGGCTAAACGTGAACGCATGGGGGGCCTTTCTGGATAATCACGGGGAATCTAGCCCGATTGGGCGCACAATGCCAGATGCCCAATGTTGCAAGATTTAATGGTGCAGTTGATCAAGCGGGTTTACCGGCCTGCCGTCCCTGCGCAATTCCAGTGTGATCTGGGGGCGGCCGGGGCCTGCGTCGCCCAGCGGCGATCCGGCCACCACATTGTCGCCCACCTGCGCTGAAATCCGGGCCAGCCCGGTGATCAGGCTGGTAAAGCCACCGGGATGATCGATGATGATGATCTGGCCATAACCGGCAAAGGGTCCGGCAAAGGCAACCCGTCCGCCTGATGGCGCCACCACCTGCGCCTGCGGGCGGACGGAAAGGGTGATGCCGCGCGCGGCTGTTCCACGTGAAGCATCGCCAAAACCGGAAACCAGCCGCCCCGTCACCGGCAGCAGAAAATCGGGAAGAGCGGTGGGCACCGGGCTGGGCGCGAGGTCATACGCGGCATCGGCCGCCATTTGCCCCGCCCCTGCCCAGCCTGACGCCGGACGCAGCACCGGGCCGGGCAGCGCCGCCAGACGATCACGCAACGCGGCGGCCTGTTCCAGCCCCTGCAGCAATCCGCCCAGATCGCGCGCCTTTTCGGCCAGAGCCAGCGCGTGTTCGGCCTCGCGGCTTGCCCCGCCATTGGCCTCGCGCGCGGTCTGACGCTGGCGGGCCTCCATCACGCCCAGATCGCGGCGGCGGGTGTCTAGGCTGGCGATCTCTTGCTGGCGCGCCGCCTCGGCCGCCCTGGCCTGTTCCTGCAGCGCGCGGGCGCGGGCCAGTTCGCTCCGCAAGGCGGCGGTGCGGCGCTGAACCTGCGGCAACATGCTTTCCAGCAAGGCGCGCGTATGCACGCTGTCGGCCAGCGAGCCGGGCCTCAGCAGGGCCACCAGCGGCGGGCGGCGCGACAGGCGCTGCAAGGCGCCGGTCAGTTCGACCAGCGGCTTTTGCCTTTGCGCCAATTGTGCGCGCAGATCGCTGCGCTGTTGTTCGATGATGCGTATCCGCGCCTCGTCGGCCACGATCTGCGCCTCGGCCTCCTGAATCCGCGCGGCCAGCGCGGCGGCTTCCTTGGCGGCCTTGTCGGCGGCGGCGGTGGCCGACTGGGCGTCATGGTCCAGCCTTTCGGCCCGCGCGCGCGCCTGTCCGGCCTGCACCTGCGCGGCGGCCAGATCGCGCCGGGTCTGCGCAGGGCTCTGCCCCGGATCATCCAGCCCCTGCGCCCCTGCGGCCCCCGCTAGCGCAACCGCCATCAGCAAGACCTCGGCCCGCATCCGTCAATTGGCCCGGTGATAAGGGTGGCCCGACAGGATCGCGGTAGCCCGCCACAATTGTTCGGCCAGCATCGCCCGCGCCATCAGATGCGGCCATGTCATCGCGCCAAAGGCGATCAGCAGATCGGCGCCTGCGCGCCCCTCATCGCCATGCCCATCGGCCGCGCCGATTTCAAAGCGCACCTCGCGCACGCCATCGTCGCGCCAGCGGCCCAGCATCGCAGCAAATTCTTCCGAAGAAAGCTGGCGCCCGCGCTCGTCGAGCAAAACGCGGCGGGCAGGGGTGGCAAGGGCGGGAATCGTGCCGCCCCGATCCGGCAATTCGGTGTGTTTCACCGGCCAGCTGATCCGCTTCAAATAGCGGTCGAGCATGTCTCCTTCGGGCGAGCGGGCAATCCGCCCACGGGCCAGTATATGCAACAGCATTGCGCCGACCCGTCCTTTTGCCGCGCCCCCGAAAAGCCTGATCAGTCGTTCAGATCAGGCCGCACCGCTGGGCCCGTCAAAGCCCCACATGCGTTCCAGATTGTAGAAATTGCGCACTTCGGGACGGAACAGATGGACGACAATATCGCCGGCATCGATCAGCACCCAATCCGCCGCCGGCAGACCTTCGATGCGGACATGGCCAAAGCCGCCATGCTTGATACGCTCAGCCAGATGCTGGGCCATCGCGGCCACCTGACGCGTGGAACGGCCCGATGCGATCACCATGTGATCGGCCACCGAGGTCTTGCCTTCCAGCGGGATGGAGACAATTTCCTGCGCCTGATCGTCGTCAAGCGATTGCAGGATCAGCGCATGCAGCGAACCGGGTTCGGATTCGGGCAGCGTTGAAACGGGTTTCGCCGCCGGGATGGCGGTCGAAGGGGTGATAGGATCAGGCATGTAGGTCAGAATAACTCCTCTCTGGTGGCAGGCCCGATCCGGCTGGAGACGGGGTGCCAGAATGACAAATGGGAAACGCTTCAGGCCGCTTCGCGCCGCATCATGCCCGTCCCCACGGGGCAATTTTGCGGCGTGTCAGGCCATCGCGCAGCGATGATGCAATCGCCCCCTTTGCCCACGTCGGATTGGCCTGCCGGATGGCGGTGGCCGAACGGGGATCGGGGTCGAAACGCAACAGCACCAGCTTTGGCGCGCTCCATCCAGCCGGCTTTTTCAAACTGGCCGCAGGCCGCCGGAATCGGCCCAGCCAGGCCATCGCCGGACCGGCAACAGCGGCGCTATCATAGCCCGGACGCGCCACAACCGCAATCGGCATAGCGCGGGCGATGTCGCGCCAGCGCCGCCAGCGGTGAAATTGCGCCAGATTGTCGGCGCCCATGATCCACGTGAAACATTTCGTGGGCCAGCGGCGACGAATCCGCGCCAAAGTATCAACAGTATAACGCGTGCCCAATTCACGCTCGATGGCCGAGACGCGGATCGGGGCGCGCCGCGCCTGCGCCCGCGCCGAGGCCACGCGCGCGGGCAGGGGGGCCATGCCCGCCTGCGGCTTCAACGGATTTCCCGGAGACACCAGCCACCACACCTCATCCAGCCCCAGCGCGGCAAGCGTCATGAGGCTGATGCGGCGATGGCCCCCATGGGCGGGATTGAAGCTCCCGCCCATAAGGCCGATGCGATGCGCTGGCGTTTTCAGGGGCGAACCTGCCCGGTTCCACGCACCTGCCACTTATAGGTGGTCAACCCTTCGAGAGCGACCGGGCCGCGCGCGTGCAGACGCCCCGTGGCAATGCCGATTTCCGCGCCAAGCCCGAACTCGCCGCCATCGGCAAATTGCGTGCTGGCGTTGACCATGACGATCGCGCTGTCCACCCGCTGGAGGAATTCCTCGGCGGCGGCGGCGTCAGCCGTGATGATCGCATCGGTGTGATGGCTGGAATGGCGGGCGATATGATCAATCCCGGCCTCAAGCCCATCGACCACGGCCACCGAGAGGATGGCATCGAGATATTCGGTGTCCCAATCGGCCTCGCTGGCGGGCAGAATGCGGGGGTCGAGCGCGCGGGCGCGGGCATCGCCGCGCAATTCGCAGCCCTTGTCGAGCAGCGCCTGAACCACCGCGACCGAGCCGGGGAAGGCAGCATCAAGCAGCAGCGTTTCCATCGAACCGCAAATGCCGGTGCGGCGCATTTTCGCGTTCACCGCGATCGAGAGCGCCATGTCGGGATCGGCCGCGCTGTGAACATAGGTGTGGCAAATGCCATCGAGATGCGCCAGCACAGGCACGCGCGCGTCATCCTGCACGCGCTGTACCAGCGACTTGCCCCCGCGCGGCACGATCATGTCGATCAGCCCCGCCGCCGTCAGCATCGCGCCCACCGCCGCGCGGTCCTGCGTCGGCATCAATTGCACCGCCGCCTCGGGCACGCCCGCGCTGACCAGACCCTGCACCATGGCGGCGTGGATCGCGCGATTGGAATGCACCGCTTCGCTGCCCCCGCGCAGCAGCGCGGCATTGCCCGAACCGATGCAGAGCGCGGCGGCATCCGCCGTCACATTGGGGCGGCTTTCATAAATAATGCCGATCAGGCCCACAGGCACGCGCACCCGCGCCAGAACGAGGCCATTGGGGCGCTCGTCCTGCGAAATCACCTCGCCCACGGGATCGGGCAGTCCGGCCACCGCCGCCACCGCATCGGCAATCCCGGCCAGACGGCCCGCATCCAGCCGCAGCCGGTCGAGCATCGCGCCGGACAGACCGCGCGCGGCGCCGGCCGCCATATCCTTGGCGTTGGCCTCCAGAATCGCCGGTTCTGCCGCGCGCAGAGCCTGCGCCGCAGCCAGCAGAGCGGCGGCCTTTTGCGGGGTCGTCATGCGGGCCAGCGCAATCTGCGCCGCACGGCCTGCCTTGGCCAGACGCGCCACCAGCGCTTCGGGCGTTTCGGTTTGGGCGGATTCAAGAGTTTGCGTATCAGACATGGGCGGCCCTTTATCAGACTTGCGCCGCCCTGTCAGTATCAGCCTTTACGCCGCTTTTTGAGCGCCCCCAGCAGCGCCCGCTTGGCCCCATCCGACATGGCGGGCCATGCCGCGATCTCCTCGCCGCTGCGCCAGCATCCGGCGCAAAGCCCGCGTGCGGGATGGATGCGGCACACGCCATTGCAGGGGGAGGCGGGGGATTTCATGACACGCGCCCATAAACAAAAGCCCCCCGTCCGCAAGGACGGAGGGCCTGAAACGGCCGTTCCCGAAGGATCAACGATAGAAGATATGGTTCTCGATCTGCGCCACACGGACCTTGTCCTGCCAGCGCGAGCCCAGACGGGCGGCGTGGAAGAACAACGCGCCTTCCGCGCTCGACTTCCAGCGGTTGTCATGGGCGATATGAGCAATCGCCAAGGCATTCTGCCACCTGCGCGATTCGGTTTTGATCGCGGGCATGTGGTGGCCATGGATAAAGGAGAACTGCGAAGGCTGATACACCACGCCGCAATAGGACGTGGGGAAACGGCCCGAACGGGTGCGGTTGACGATCACGCGGCCCACGGCCAACTGGCCATCGAGCGGTTCGTTACCGGCTTCGAAATAGATAGCGCCGGCCAGACAATTGATGTCCTGCGACGATTCCGCAGAGGCGGCTTCCTGCTCTGCGGCGACAAGGTCGGCGAGCGAAGCGGGTGCCTGCGAGGCGGGGATCAGGGCGTCGGACGAGGGCTGCTCGTTAAACACGCTGATCGATGGTTGCAGTTGAACCGACGACAGGGCTTTTTCCTGTGCGGCCGCGCCCGAACCGGCGGCGCTGTAAAGCAAAACGAGAAAACCAGCGGCAACCGAGGCCAGACTGGCGCGTTTCAGAAAGAGAGCCATAAACAATTTCAAATGGGCGGTGAACAGCCTGTCGCAAGGGTGAAGCAGGGTCTTAGGCCATTGCTGGCGCCGAAACTGCCCGACCGCTTGCCGGATGTCCCCCGTCTGCGCGCTTGTCTTTCCGGTGTGATTACCGGACGGACCGCCCTCGCAAATTAGGTCATGCGCGCGTTGCCCAACAGGCCACGCAGGGTCAATCAGTCATCGCCCGTTAATCCGATGAACCGTTCACCTCGCGCGATATCCAGTTCAACAATCCACAGATCGCTGTCCTGACACTCGCGTTTTTTCAGCCAGTCGGGGAACTCATCGGGCGATTCGGCGTTGTATCTTTTCGCGCATTGCCAGATTCGGTGGCCATCCGCGCTGGGCATCCGTTCATAGGCGCGATAATCGCCGCCCCGGTCGCACAAAACCACCATCACCGTGCCCGCATCGGGATCGCCGCGCGCGATGATCGTGCCAAAGCCGCCCTCGGCCTGAACCTGACGCAAAAGCGCGGAAACTTCTATTCCTGCTGGAAGGCGCTCGGTCAAAGCCCTGCTTAACCGGCGCGGTCGGCCACATTGGCGATCAGCGCATAGATCGCCTCGTCGCCCGGCGCCTCCATCAGCGCGGCATGCATCTTGTCATCGCGCATCAGCCGCGAAATCGCCGCCAGAGCATGGAGATGGACCACGCCCGCCGCCTCGGGGCTGAGCAGGCCGAAGACCAGATCGACCGGCATATCGTCGGCCGCCTCAAACGCCAC
Source organism: Novosphingobium humi (assembly GCF_028607105.1). Classification (GTDB taxonomy): domain Bacteria; phylum Pseudomonadota; class Alphaproteobacteria; order Sphingomonadales; family Sphingomonadaceae; genus Novosphingobium; species Novosphingobium humi. The sequence goes on from NZ_CP117417.1 coordinate 3,435,800, forward strand.
GGGCGCGGCCAGACGCAGGAACACCGCAACCGGCTTTTCCACCATCGGCACGCGGGCATGGGGAATCGCCACGCCGCGCCCGAAACCGGTGCTGCCCAGAGTTTCCCGTTCAAGAATACGCTCAAGCACCTGCGCCCGATCCAGCCCATAGACCGCCGCAAAGCGATCGGCCAGGCAATCGAGAACAGCCGATTTGCTATCGACTTTTACCGTACTCACGGCATCAGGCAGGAGCGTGAACAGCGCGGTCATCGCCAAAATTCGTTTAAGCCTTCTCTCCCGCGCGCCAAGAAGCCTAGCGGGATCGGCGGGGCCGATAGCGGGTTTTATCGAAACAAGCAAAGAGGTTTGGTTCGTCAGCTTACCGCCTTGACCAAACGCCCCCGCCAATGGTCCAAAAACACACCACGGCCCGCGCCAAAGGCACCGGGCCGTGGAGCGCGTTAACGTTCGTCAGGACGGTTCGACCCAGCCGATCGACCCATCACCGCGCCGGTAAACCATATTATGCTTGCCGGTGCCAGCGTTTTTGAACAACAGCGCGTTGGTGTTGCGCAGGTCGAGCATCATCACCGCGTCCGACACGGTGGTTTCGGGCACATCGACGCGCAGCTCGGCAATCACCAGCGGCGCCTCGACGGGGGCTTCGTCCTGCTCGATCTCGGGTTCGACGAAAATCGTATAGGCCGCTTCTTCCGAGCGAACCGAATGGGCAGCCTGTTCCTGCCGCGCGCTCAACCGGCGCTTGTAGCGGCGAAGCTGGGTTTCCACCTTGTCCGATGCCTGGTCAAAGGCATGGTGCGCATCATGGCTGAGGCCGGCGCCCTTCAGGATCAGGCCCTGGCGCACATGCATCACGATGTCGCTGCGGAACGAACCGCCCGGGGCCTTGCTGAAGGTGACAACCGAAGACAGCGCCCGCGCGAAATATTTGTCGATGATCGCCGCCAGGCGCTCCTCAACATGCACGCGCAGTGCATCGCCAGTTTCCATTTGATGACCGGAAACGCGAACGTCCATGGTTGTTACTCCTCTTGTTGTTATCTCTTGATAGTCACTGGAGCCAGATCGGCTCCTTGATCGATTTCAAAAACGCGCCGTGAGCGTCCAGTTCCTCCTGGCTGGCGGCATGGGGGCGGGCCTCGCGCAGGGGTCGCATCCGCGGCGCCTGCGTGTGGGTTTCGGTAACTGTTTCTGTAATAACAATGCTTTGCGCGGCCAGTTCCATGCCAATCTGGCGGCCGCCCAGCAATTCGACATAGACCTGCGCCAACAGTTCGGAGTCGAGCAGGGCGCCGTGCTTGGTACGGTGGCTGCGGTCGATGCCATAGCGGGTGCACAGCGCATCGAGCGAGTTTTTCGCGCCGGGATGTTTCTGGCGTGCGATCTTGACCGTATCGACCATGCGATCAAGCCCGATGGGATCGAAACCGGCCGCCGTCAGCTCGGCATTGATAAAGCCGAAGTCGAAACCGGCATTATGCGCCACCATCGGCGCATCGCCTATAAAATCGAGAAATTCCTGCGCCTTTTCCGCAAACAGCGGCTTGTCCGCCAAAAAGGCTTCGGACAGGCCGTGGACCCGCTCGGCCTCGGCGGGCATGTCGCGCTGGGGGTTGAAATAGGCGTGATAGGTGGCACCGGTGGCCACGCGATTGACCATTTCGACGCAGCCAATTTCCACCAGCCGATCGCCGTTTTTGGGGTCCAGACCTGTGGTTTCGGTGTCGAAGATAATCTCACGCATTGTGATATCTATCCTCCTCGAAACCGGGCTGCACAAGCAAAATTGTCACCGAAACGAGATTAGGCGGCGTTTCCGTCCAAATGGTTAATCCGCTCTAACACTTTTGCCAGAGCCTCGCGGGTTTCCTCAATCGAAGTGCCTGTATCCAAAACATAATCGGCGCGCGCGCGTTTTTCCGCATCGGGCATCTGCGCGGCCAGAATATCGGCAAATCTGGCCTCACTCATGCCCGGCCGGGCCATGACCCGCGCCTTTTGCACAGGGGCCGGGGCCGAAACCACCACCACGGCATCCATTCCCCCGCGCCCGGTGCGTTCAAACAGCAAGGGAATGTCAAAAACCACCATGGGTGAGTCGCAATGTTGCGCAAGGAATTGCTCCCGCGCGGCCGCCACCGCCGGATGGACAATCGCCTCCAGCCGCGCCAGCGCTTCCGGCTTGCCAAACACCGCCGCGCCCAATTTGCCCCGGTCCACGCCATCCGGGCCGGTGGTGCCGGGAAAGGCGGCCTCAATCGCGGGCAGCAAGGCCCCGCCCGGCCCTTGCAGGGCGCGCACCGTGGCATCGGCATCGAACACCGGTACACCCGCCTCGCGCAGCATCCCGGCCACGGTGGATTTGCCCATGCCGATCGAGCCGGTCAGGCCGATGATCTTTTGGCACCCCTTCATGCCGTCAGAATCGCGCGCAGGGCCACATCGCCCCGTTCGCGCGCGGGATCGGCGCCATAGAAATGCTCAAACGCAATCCCCGCCTGACCGATCAGCATGGTCAGCCCGTCGATGCAGCGCATCCCCTCGGCCCGCGCGGCGGCCAGCAGAGGCGTTTCCAAGGGCGCGGTGACAATGTCATAAACAATCGCCGCAGGCCGCCCATGGCTCAGATCCAGCGCCAAAGGCGGATTGCCGACCATGCCCAGCGGGCTGGCATTGACGATCATGCCGAATTCGCCGTCGCCGCTGCGGACAAAATCCCCCAGCGCCGCCGCCCTATGCCGAGCGCCCGGCGCCAGTTCATCAAGCAACGCCTGCGCCTTATCGGAATCGCGCGCGGCCAGCGTGATCGCCAACCCCGCATCGGCCAGCGCCACGACAATCGCCCGCGCCGCACCGCCAGCCCCGATCACCAGCGCATTTTCCGGCGCCAGCTCATCGCCCAGCACCGGCAGCAAAGGTTCGATAAAGCCCGGCGCATCGGTGTTATAGCCGATCAGCCGCCCATCTTCCTTCACCGCCACCGTATTGACCGCGCCGATCCGCGCCGCCAGCGGGTCCAGCCCGTCGAGCAGGGGGATGATCGCCTGCTTATGCGGCATGGTGACATTGCAGCCGCGCCACAAAGGCTGTGCCCGGCGCGCGGCAAGATAGGCGGGCAGATCGGCGGGCCGCACATGGGCGCGGCCATATTCGGCCTCCAGCCCCAGTCGTTCGAGCCAGTGGCCATGAATCGCGGGCGATTTGGATTGGGCAATCGGATCACCGATCACTTCGGCAAAGGGCCGCGTGGGGGCTGTCATCTCGGTCACTTCAAATCTCTCAACGCCCCCAGCACCGCCAGCAGCGGCATGCCCAGCACCGTGAAATGGCTGCCCTCGATGCTGTCGAACAATTGCACACCGCGCGCCTCGATGCGGAACACCCCGACGCAGGCGGCCACTTCGG